>NZ_JBHUMZ010000020.1:0-40545 GCF_042685285.1 Piscibacillus salipiscarius
AATTATATACGACCATTTTCGAAATTAAATTGCCACAGCCCTGTAGAATACAGGACCGTGGCAGCATAGGTGTTTTTTCTTGTCTCATTTCCCTGGGTCAGTTCAAAAGGCGGGGGTCAACTTTATCCTTCTAAAATGGCTCGGACGGGGCTACCATCAGCACCTTCTATTTTTAATGGAAGGGCAGTGAGCCTGTACATACCCGGCTTGACATCGGTTAATGTTAATCCTTCTAAAATATGCACTCCGTTTTGAAGTAGTGAGTGATGCGTATCTAGCGTTTTACTGTCTAACGGATCGACTGACGGTAAATCCACACCGAGAAGTTCTATGCCATGTTTTAAGAAAAAAGGTCCGAGGTCAGGATGAATGATTGGAATTTTTTCTGGGAAGACATCATCTGTCCACGTTTCAGTTTTAAGTAAAACCCTGCGAACTTCACTTAAATCGAGTCCGTCAAAATCTTTAGGAGTAATTTCACCTTTAGTTGTGACATCAACAACAAGTGCATCACCGACGAATAGCTCAAGGGGAAGCTGCTCAATCGTCATGCCACTATCTTTAAAATGGAAAGGGGCATCGACGTGAGTTGCGGTATGGCAGCTCGTTGTGATTTGACCAACGTTGACTGAACCTGTTTCCTCCTGGGACCAAGTGAGGTTATAGGAAAAGGGCGTATCACCCGGCCAAGTCGGTGTGTTCGCATTTAATAATCTTGAAATATCATAAATCATATCGCACACTCCTTAAGCAATGACATCACGTTCATTTTTATATTGCTTATATCGTTGATTGTCCATGATGTCTTTTAAAATCATCACGGTTTTGTACACATCGTAATAGGAAACGTAAAAGGCAACGGGGGCAAGGCGAATAACATTTGGCGCGCGGAAGTCAGGTACGACGCCATTTGCTTTGAGTGCCTTACAAATACTCGCAGCTTCTTGGTGCTCGAGGCATACATGCCCGCCGCGATGCTTGTCATCTGTCGGGTTTCCAATCGTAAAATCATAGTCTGATAAATGTTCTTTTACGAGAGTCATTAAATATTCAGTAGCTTTGAGCGATTTTTCGCGAATAGCCTCAATGCCAACTTCTTCAAAAAGCTCAAGCGAACCGATTAAAGGCGCAACACTTAGAACGTGGGGAGTTCCAATCTGGAAAGCTCCAGCTGAATCCGCAGGTGTAAAATCATGCTCCATATCAAATTGTTTCGTTTTGTCTGATCCAAACCACCCCGCAAGCCCCGGTTCAGCTCCAAAATGTTTTTCATGTACAAACAGCCCTGCAACACCGCCTGGTCCGTTGTTAACATATTTATAGTGGCACCAGTAAGCAAAATCGACTCCATGTTCGTGGAAATTATGTGGAATGGCGCCTACCGAATGGCAACCATCCCAGCCGATTAAAATACCACGGTCATGTGCTGCCTCGGTTACACGCTTAATATCGAGTAGCTGACCGCTGCGATAAAGGACAGTGGGTAGAATGACTAGGGCGACTTCGTCCGTCATCGCTTCGATAATATCATCCTCATTTAGCGTCCTGCCATCACGGCTTTTAACGCGAATTAAATGCTCATCAGGATCTAATCCGCGAAGCTTAAGTTGACTTTTTAAAGCATAAATATCTGAAGGGAAGTTCAGCTCATCTGCTAAAATCTTTGTGCGTGATCCCTCAGGTTTGAAAAAAGTCGCAACTAGCTGGTGGAGGTTCGTTGTCGTCGAACCTGTAACTACGACTTCCTCAGGATTACCACCCACTAAAGTTGCCATTTTGCTTCCAAGGTTTTCAGAAAGGAAAAACCAAGGATGGTCGCCTTTCGTCCAACCATCAATCCCGTAATTTTTCCAAGAATCAAGCACTTCTAAAAGACGTTGTTCCGAACGCTTTGACAATAGCCCAAGCGAATTCCCGTCCATATAAATTTGATTATCTTTTATGTAAAATTCATCTTTGTAACCACGAAGCGAATCCTGTTGATCCAATTCACGTGCAAACTCTTCAGTCGGTTTAAACATCCAAATCCCTCCTAATATCAATATACCATAAAAAGAGTTCAAGTGATGAGAATAGATGTGTTCGCATTAGGGTTAGTTTTGTTCGTATGTTTGTATGAACTGTTCGTATTTCAAGAAAGTTTGTCCGTGTAATTAAGGGAACTGTTCGTATAGGCGATAAATTTGTTCGTAAAATGGATTTAATTGTTCGTATCATTCTACATATCATCTTTAGAACGTTCGTCAGGCTGGGGAGGACGACTTACCAAGACACAAAAAAAGGGTAGAGACGTGTCTCTACCCATACTGCTCCTCGAATTGTACAATGGAACATGGTTTGCGAAAATAAAAGCCTTGATAATAATCGCAATCAAGCGTCTGAAGAAATTTAAGTTCCTCTTTAGACTCGATTCCTTCTGCAATCATTGGAATGTTAAGCTCGTTAGTGAAGTGAGAGATTCCTCTTAATATCGCCTGGTTCTTCACATTTTGATCGATATTTTGAATAAATTGACGGTCGATTTTGAGTAAATCAATGTTAAACAGGCTTAAATGAGCAATAGATGAATAGCCAGTGCCAAAGTCATCTAACGCAAAGCGGAACCCTATGTTTCTAAAGTCATTAATGGTGTTATTAACCAGTTCATGATCATGTATTAATGCCGTTTCTGTAATTTCGAAAATAATGTTCGATGCGTCGACTTGGTAATGTTCTAACGTTGATAAAACGTAGTCTTTGAATGACTGTCTTAAAAAACGCTTAGGCGATAGGTTATTAGTAATTGAGATATTTAGACCTATATCGTCTCTCCAACGTCTAATCGTTTCACAAGTTTTACGCAGCACAAAGTGGTCAATTCGATGAATCAGCCCTGACTTCTCAGCAATTGGGATAAACACATTAGGCGGAACATACCCATGCTTAGGATGTTTCCAACGAATTAAAGCTTCAGCAAGTGCCACTTGTTTTAATTCGTTACAATAAATCGGCTGTAAATAAAGCTCAAGTTCATTATTTTCAAAAGCGAAATTCAAATCTTGCTCAAGTTCATAATCGTTAAACGTTTGCTTCTCAACATCTTCTTCAAACATTTGCCAAGAATTTTTACCAATCGTTTTAACGTAATGAACGGCTCGATCAGCGTTATTGATTAGGTCGTTTAACGTATGACCGTGATTCGGAAACTGGCTAACGCCGATACTAGAAGTGACCTGAATCTGATACTCGTCAATTAACATTTTGCGTTCAAGTGAGTCTTTGAGGCGCTGTGCTATGTCCTCGATCGATTCATCATCTTTTAAACGGTTGACCATAATGACAAACTCATCACCACTTAACCGTGCGCAGATTCCGCGGTCCTGAATAACATGGTCCATTCTTGTGGCAGTCAGGGTAAGAACCTTATCGCCAATGTCGTATCCAAGAGATTCATTAATTGATTTAAAGTTGTCTAAATCTAAATAGATAATCCAAAAAGGCTGTTTCTTACGTTGGTTCATGATGTTATTAATGTAAGTTTCAAAATTTCTCCGGTTTTTAAGTCCGGTAATTTGATCATGATTTGCAATAAATTCAACTTCCTGTTCGTGAAGCTTTCGCTCTGTGAAATCAACTAACACACCGTCGATTTGAGTGATTTTCCCATTATGATCAAAAATAGGGATCGCTTGTTCTTCAACCCATTTCACTTGCCCTGCTTTCGATAAGATCCGATACTCATGCTTAACCTTTTCACCTCTTAGAATTTGTCTTCGGTTACGCGAAAAACTCGTTAAATCCTCAGGGTGAATATATCTTAACCAGTTAAAATCATCCTGATAGACTTGTTCGACTGTCACATCAATCATTCGTTCGATTCCTTTAGACACATACTCAAGCCTTCTATTATCCAAATTAAACGAGCAAACAATCATATCGAGAGAGTCGTAGATTTTCTGCAGGCGCTCGCGATTTATGGAAAGATCTTTTTCTAAACCACGCAGTTTGGTCACATCTTGGATAATTCCAATTAAACGAACGGGATCTCCGTTATCATTTAATATACTGTCACCTCTTACATGAAGCGTACGAATACCACTCTGAGTTTTAATGCGGTAATCCATCTCGTAGCTGGTCCCGTGTTCCATCGCCTGTTCGAAGGTTTCTTTAAATTGAGTATAGTCATCCGAATGTGTCATAGAGAAAATTTTATTGAGATCGATTGATTCATCTTTCCATTCAGGTCGTTCATAGATTTCATATAGTTGGTCAGACCAATGGATCGTATTCGTATTAAGGTCGACCTCCCAGGTCCCCATATCTGCAGTCGCTTGAGCAGATATCAATTTTTCTTTTATATGTGAAAGTTCACTTAAATCACGCTCAGTGTCAGTTAAATCATGAACGAGCGCGTACAGACCGATAACTTTTTCATTTTCAAAAATTGGGATACTTGTCAGCCTGACTGGAATTTCAAAACCATGTTTATGTATAACTTTTGTAAAATGCTTAACGGATTTTCCAGATATGACACGATTAAAATAGTTAACCGTTTCGCTTTGGAAGCCGTCTGCAATAAACGGGTTAAACGGTTTTAAATGAAGATCACGGTATTCATAAGAAAGCATGTCTAACAGTGCCTGATTCATGTCAATCATGATTCCTTTATGATCAACCGTCACAATTCCATCTGGAAACCGGTTGTATAAATCTTTTTGAGTCTGATTCTGTTGGTTAAGTTGAAGAGCCTTATGTCCGCTCCATTCTGTTCCAGCCATGATCCTAACCTCATCTTTCAGTCATCCAATTCTAGCCAATTATACTTATACCTAGTATAGCATACTACGCTAATACTTCCTATTATCTATCAGAAAGTTTCGAATATAATAGAAGTAAGATATAATAAAAGAATAGTAGGGTAAGACAAGCATATAATAGTAAAAAATCATTAAGGAGATGAAATAACATGAGGTTATTAACCATTGCTATTAGTTTTCTACTAATAACAGGTTGTGGTGTCATAGATGAGGTCAATCAAACAGTTGATTATGGTAAAAAAACAAAAGACTACATTAGCACGATGGCAGGTTACCAAGATGATGTTTCAAATTATATGAACAAAGAACAATTAACAGAGCAAGATATTAAAGACATTAAAGTTTTAATAGATGAAGTTGAAGCAGAAATTAAGGAATTTAATGAAATTGAGCCTCCAAGTGTGGCTAGCGGAATCCATGATGAAATTGAAGCTAAAAATAATCAAGTGTTAGAAGCTACGGAAGAGGCGAAACGCCAAATGAACCAAGGGCAGTTTGATGCTAGTGCATTTGAAAACCTAGAAATTGCTAAGACTTTAGCTGAACTAAAAGCTTATAAAGAACAAATTGATCAAGTGATGAACTAAAAAGGAGGGGCCTTTAAAAGGCTCCTCCTTAGTTATTTAATCTAATACATTGGCTTCAGCAGTTTTAATTTTATCTAAGCTTTGTTCTAAGTCAGCCCAAATGTCTTCCCAAGCTTCAAGACCGCATGACATTCGAATGAGGGTGTTAGATATACCCATCTTTTCTCGGCTCTCTTCTGGGACAACAGCGTGAGTCATTGTCGCTGGATGCTGGATGATGGTCTCGGCATCGCCTAAGCTTACAGCAATTTTTAAGAATGACAGATGGTTTAAAAATTCTTGAGCTTCTTTTTTACCACCTTTCACTTCAAAGGCAATAACACCTGCACCTAAACGCATTTGTTTTTTCGCAATATGATAGTCAGGGTTATCTGGATCAAATGGATAATAAACGCGTTCAACATTTTGATGAGCTTTTAAGCGTTCAACAATTGTTTCAGCTGTTTGTGAGTGGCGCTCCATACGAAGTGATAACGTTTTAATACCACGTAAAAGTAACCACGCATCAAATGGCGACATTTGCCCGCCGATATCTTTTTGTGTTGTCATAGCCATATCAGAGATGAAATCTTCTTTTCCTACAACAAGACCTGCTACAACATCACCGTGTCCCCCAATATACTTCGTGGCACTATGAATGACAATATCACAGCCAAGGTCAATAGGACGCTGTAAGTACGGGCTTGAGAAAGTATTGTCTACTACGACTGGAATCTCGTACTCTTTCGCAACTCGCGCCACCATTTCTAGGTCAATGACTTTCATCGTTGGATTAATGGGTGTTTCGACATAGATGACGCTTGTTTCCGGTAAAATATGTTCACGAATCTGATCCTCTGTTTCCATGGAGATATAATCTGATTTAATATTATATTTTTCATCCAAGATTGAAAGTAAACCAAACGTACAACCGTAAAGTCCTTGTGAGCACAAGATGTGTTCGTTCGCCTTAGTTAATTTAATAAGGGTCGCCGATACAGCTGCCATGCCAGTTGCGAATGCCAAACCAGCTTCACCATTTTCAAGTCTCGCAATTCGTTCTTGCAGCGCTGTTACGGTTGGATTCCCTAAACGGCTATAGATATAACCTTCTTCCTCACCAGCAAAACGGCGCTCACCTTGTTCAGCCGAATCAAACGTAAATGTTGATGTTTGATAGATTGGCGTTGATAAACTCCCTAAATGATCTTTAGAATCGTAACCGACATGTACGGCTTCTGTTTCAAAACGTCTTTCCTTCATGTTTTCATCCCCCTTAAGCAAAGTCTGTTAGTTTATATGTATTATTGTAACATAAAATTTGAAAGCGCTTTCGTTAAATTTGCTATTAAAAATATGAGCATTAGCTAGGTTGTCTCCGATTGTCCGTATCTGAAGTGATTTTGTACGTATTTCGCTGGCAAGTGTTTGTATTTCATGAGGATCTGTTCGTATCCGGAACCGATTTGTTCGTATTTGAAGTGGAATTGTTTGTATTCGGAATGAGTTTGTTCGTATGCATAAAAAAGCAATTTCCAAAAGCGGAAATTGCTAGTTACTTAACCTACAGTCTTCATTTTTCTTATATGCAAAAATCTCTCATAGGAGTATAAGATTAACCCAAGCCATATAAGGGTAAAGGTAATAGCGTGTACTTGCGTAAAGGACTCACCGAATAAAAAGACACCTAATAACAACATAATCGTTGGTGCGAAGTATTGCAGAAATCCAACTAATGATAATGGAATGCGCTTTGCACCTTGGCCGAACAACAATAGTGGTAGAGCAGTTGCAAGTCCGGTACCTATTAAGATTAATCCTTCAAATGAAAAGCCCATCGCACCTGTGCCGTTTGATTCTAATAAGAACACATAAACTAATGCTACTGGCGTTACTATTAATGTTTCAATCGCAAGACCGAATATAGCATTAAGGTCGACCGTCTTCTTAAGTAATCCGTATAAAGCAAACGTAACGGCCATGCCTAAAGCAGCCCAAGGAACAGAACCGAAATTATAAGTCATATAAAAGACACCAATAAATACTAGAGCAATCGCTGTCCACTGGATTTTAGTAAATCGTTCTTTAAGAAATATAAAGCCAAAGAAAATACTTATTAACGGGTTTATGTAATAACCTAAGCTTGCATCAAGCACGCGGTCTGAGTTAACAGCCCATATAAAGATAACCCAGTTCAAACTGATGATCAATCCTGCGGCTGTGATTCCGAAGAGCTTTTTCTTATTAAACATAATTTGTTTACATTCTTCTAAAAATAAGTGCCAGCGGCGAATTGTGACTATTAATAGAATCATAAATACAAAGGACCAAATAATTCGATGAGCTAGAATTTCCCATGCAGGGACATGGTCGACTAGCTTCCAATACAGCGGTAAAAATCCCCACAGCAAATAAGCACCAGATGCATATAAAATTCCTAAACGTTCATTTGACAATCCTAACATCTTCTTTCTAGTTATAATGATTTTTGAATTTTATTATAGTATAGAAAATTTTGCAATGAACATGCTTAAAGTTGTTGTTTACATTTGTTTTAGATACACTGAAATGAGAGGTAATAAAGGAGGAGACGCCATTGAATATACATGTATCAGACGAAGCAGTGGATTGGTTTGTTAACGAAATGGACCTAAATGAAGGAGATGTGATTCGCTTTTTCCCGAAATACGGTGGGACGAGTGACTTTCAGGATGGCTTCTCAGTTGGAATTGAACCAGGGCGTGCTGATGTCGCTGGCGTTGAAACAGAGAAGAATAATATTTTATTCCAAGTGGATGAAAAGGATGAGTGGTTCTTTAAGGACCAAGATTTATATGTTGGGGTTAAGAACGGGGAGCTTGCGTTTTCGAACGAACCGTTAGAGTCATAGGGGGAAGAAATATGTCTTGGACACGAGAAGAAGCGTTTGACTTTCTAAAGACAATTTATACAGACGAGGTCATGCAAGATGAGAAGCGTCGAGTTTTTAAGATGTTAAATCGTCAGCTTTATGAACGGTTGGATGACCTTGCGATTAATAATGCTTTATCTGACCGCTCCGAAAAGCAACTTAAGTTTTTTAAAGAATTTACATTTATGCCAGGGGATAATATTTTTCAGTCCATGCGTTATTTATTCTTAATGGCTCGCGGTGAGAAAGAGCGAGACAGGCAAAAGACTGAGATGCATTTGAACCGCGTTTATCATTCGCTATTTCAGGCAGCTGGCTGGAGGAATCCGATTATTCCTGACTCGTTCTGGGAGACGCCACTAGGTATTGCATGCCGAATTGCCGAAAAAGGCGTGGAAGATGTTTATCCAATATTAGATGACATGACGTAATCTCACTCATTACTTATGGGTGGGATTTTGTTTTGTCATATGATGTGTGCCGTCATAGCGTTCTGTTTACTGTCTTTAATCGTTCTTGTAAAAGCAAAAAGTTTAAGGAAATTAGATTAAATTAGGTATTTTGGGCAGTTTTTGTTATAATATAAAGGTTGAATAAGTTTATGTGAAAAGAATAGGAGAATTTTTAATGCAAGAGAACAAAGACATTCGCAACATAGCGATTATTGCCCACGTTGACCACGGGAAAACAACCTTGGTTGACCAAATGTTACATTACTCAGGAACGTTTCGTGAGAATGAACATGTAGATGAACGTGCGATGGACTCGAATGATTTAGAGAAAGAACGCGGTATTACGATTTTAGCTAAAAATACGGCGATTAATTATAACGATACTCGCATTAACATTTTAGACACACCAGGACACGCAGATTTCGGCGGTGAAGTTGAACGGATTATGAAAATGGTAGACGGTGTTCTGCTAGTCGTTGATGCTTATGAGGGCTGTATGCCTCAGACTCGTTTCGTGCTTAAAAAGGCACTAGAAGATGGCTTAAAGCCGGTAGTCGTTTTAAACAAAATTGACCGTCCGAATGCTAGGCCTGAAGAAGTGGTCGATGAAGTATTAGACCTTTTCATTGAGCTTGGTGCAGACGATGATCAACTTGAATTCCCTGTTGTATATGCATCAGCTTTAAACGGAACGTCTGGTGAAGAGCCTGAGGAACAGCAAGAAACGATGGATCCGGTATTTAAAGTTATTTTAGATTACGTGCCAAAACCTAAGCGTGATGTGGAAGGGCCACTTCAGTTCCAAATCACGATGCTTGATTACAACGATTATGTCGGTCGTATCGGTGTTGGACGTATATATCGTGGTCGCATGAAAGTCGGCGAGCAGGTCGCGTTAATGAAAAAAGACGGCAGCATGAAAAAGTACCGTGTAACGAAACTGTTCGGTTTCATCGGATTAAAACGTGTTGAAATTCAAGAAGCTGAAGCGGGTGACATTGTAGCAGTAGCGGGAATGGAAGACATCAACGTTGGTGAGACGGTTTGTGATGTTGAAAATCCTGATGCACTACCAATTCCGCGTATTGATGAGCCGACATTACAGATGAAGTTTGTGACGAATAACAGTCCATTTGCTGGTCGTGAAGGTAAATTCGTAACGGCTCGTCAGATTGAAGAACGTCTACTCACTCAACTTGAAACGGACGTAAGTCTTCGCGTTGAGAAAACTGAATCACCAGATGCTTGGATTGTATCTGGTCGTGGTGAGCTTCACTTATCGATTTTAATAGAAAACATGCGCCGTGAAGGTTTTGAATTACAAATTTCTAAGCCACAGGTCATTATAAAAGAAATGGACGGTGTGAAATGTGAGCCTATGGAACGCGTTCAAGTGGACGTACCTGAAGAGCACCAAGGTGCGGTGATGGAATCACTTGGTGAGCGAAAAGGTGAAATGATTGATATGGTGAACCAAGGAAATGGTCAAGTCCGCTTAGAATTTAAAATACCTTCAAGAGGTTTAATTGGTTATACGACAGAATTTATGACACAAACACGTGGGTTCGGGATCATTAACCACACATTTGATTCTTATGAGCCAGTCGTTGGGGGCCGAGTAGGTGGCCGTCGCCAAGGTGTATTAGTATCTCAAGAAAAAGGTAAAGCGACAAACTACAGCATCCTTGCTCTTGAAGATCGTGGCGTCATTTTTGTTGAACCAAATACAGAAGTATATGAAGGTATGATTGTTGGGGAGCACAACCGTGAAAACGACTTAACAGTTAACATCACGAAAGAAAAGGCTCTAACTAACGTGCGTTCAGCAACAAAAGATAACACACAAACCATTAAATCCACACGTAAATTAACGCTTGAAGAAGCGATAGAATATCTGGATGACGATGAGTATTGCGAAGTAACTCCAGAATCAATCCGTTTACGTAAGAAAATCTTAAACAAAGGTGAACGTGAGCGTGCTCAGAAAAAATCTAAATTAAATAGTTAATGTGAAAAAATCCGCTGAACTTAGTGTCAGCGGATTATTTTAATGCATTATTGAAAATGTGGATCCATAAGTAAACGGTCAATCTCTTCCATATGACCGGTTTCATCGGCTATCATATCATCTAATTTAACAGACAGTTCGGTTAAACCGAGTTCGTCAGATTGTTTCTTACGCTCTTCATAACGATCAATCGTTGCTTTTTCAGCGTCTCGAGCAGCTTCAAGCATTTTCTTAACATCCGTTTCTTGAGGTACAGGTGCAGGCTCAACGGTTGGTGTGCCACCGAGTGACTTTATTTTTTCGGCTAAGTACAACGCATGCCCTTGTTCATCAGCAATTTCGCTTTCGAAAAAAGGTTTTAATGTAGCGCGATATAAACCTGAGACGACAGCCGCATTATTCGTATACATGATTGAGGCTGTGTACTCGTTTCTTAAATCTTCATTTAATCCATCAATTAATTCTTGCATTTTTTGATCCATAAAAAACATCCACCTTTCGTTTGGAGTTCTATATATGGTTTTCCCTGTTCTTGCAGGAATAAACATGACTGTACTGTCCCAAAAGATGATCAAAGGACCAAAAAAAGCCTCCCAGTGACCGGGAGGCTTTACAATTTATGATGCTTTGCGTTCAAATAATTTATTAAGTTCGTGCTCGATATTCTTAAGGTGTGCATCTTTACCGTTATTCTGATATTTGACTAAGGCTTTTTCTACCGAATGCATCACAGATTGAATATGCTGTTCAGTATTACCGTTTGTCTCGACGGTCTCTTTAAGCTCAGCTTCTAGTTGGTTTAGTAAAAATTCATTCCCATGTTGGTTTGCGATTTCTACTAAATTAGCCGCTGAATAATCAAGAAGTTGAGCTTCGACGACATCATCAGCATGACGTGGCATGACCTTATATTCGTCATAGTTATAAGTTAAAACGCCGGTAACGGACTGATAATACTCATTCGCTCTGACTAAATCTGTATCTGAATCAATGACAAAGTGTCCGTTAGCGTCGTAGGCTTGATAGTTATGATAACCATCATCACCCTCAACATAAAAATCTTTAACCGTGACAAGCTGGCCTTCATAAGCTTCGCCAACTTCACTTGAAGTAATCACTATCGGTTCAGGTTCACCAACACCTTTTTCGATAATAGATACATGATCTTCACTTGGGAGAATTTGAAGCAGGCCAAAGTATTCCTCGGTTCGTGCTTTAGCACTGATTTTGTCACCAACTTGTGCTCCGAAATCTTCAGCACGAACGACGATTCCAGCGGTGTCATCCTGAACGTAGTAATTGTACATGCCACCAGCATAGAATGCGGCAGTGATTACACCTTCGATATGAACGCGAGTATCGAGTTCGGCATCACGTGCCGATTGAATTGATTGAACAGGTAACTCCTCCGTTACATCTTCTTCACTTCTAGGCATTAACTTGAATTCACTGAAGTTATAATCAATGACACCAACGATTTCATCGTAAGTTTTACCAACTTCTAAAAAGCCAGCATCATTATCGATGACAAATTCACCGTCTGCATCACGTGCAGTATAATCGTTATATTGGTTGACGGATAGTATTTCAACATCTTCCATAGTTACTAGCTGAGCTTCGATGGACTCGCCAAGGTCACTAGATGATACTAGTGTTGGTTCAATGTTTGACACATCTTCTTCGATCACCTGTACATTAGCATCAACGATTTGGAGCATACCGTAATACTCATCCGTCACACCAGAAGCGGCAATTTTATCACCGACATTTGCTTCTAAATCACTCGTACGCACGATGATTCCAGCCGTATGGTCTTGAATATAATAGTTTGTAAGGCCGCCACTAACTACTTTATGAGTAATTGTGCCTTCAACTGTGACGCTAGTTCCTAATTCAGCTGATCTAGCGTCAGCGATAATTGGCTCGCGTTCGAAAGCAGGCTCATATCCTTCATTTAAAGCTGTTAATTCATCTCCAAAGAAAATTCGAGCATGCACCGGCACTTCCGCCCAATCGTCTGGCATGTAATAAAGACCAGTTTCTGAGTTAGCTACGTAACGATGTAACGGACTATTATCGTAGCGAGCACGGAAGATAAATGGTAATTCCATTAATGGTGTGTCTTCAGACCAGATCCCTTTATTTTGTTCTTTAGCGGCCTTAACAGCATCCTGGTACTGTTGGTAAGTTTCCTCAGGTCCAACAGGCCAAATAAAATAAGTAGAAGCATAACCTTCTTGTACTAATTTGAGGTTTGTATTTAGGTTGTCCTCTTTGCGAACGACCTCAGCTAACACACGGCCATACGTATCAAGAGGCTCCTCTCCAACTTTGATGATGACTTCATCACCAGGCTGCAATAGTTCACTTAAATACTCCTTGGCCTGTTCACCATGATATTTTTGAGAATGGTTCGGGTCTTCTAAAATTAATTCTGGGTCATAATCATCTTGATGGTAGGTTTCTGGGGTGTCCATATTTAAGAAGCGGATCGTCGTTTCTCCTAAAACTGGTTCATTGACATGGATTGTATCGCCGTCAACAATTCGGTCGACTGTACGATGGTATTCCTCTTTGGGGTCATTATCTGGAGGTGTGACTTCTTCATGACTACCAATATAGTCAAATGTATCTTTTGGGAATGCAATCCAATCAGTAGATGGATCAAAGTCATCTGATGCATTGGTGTCGCCAGCTGTAATAGAAATGTCTCTTACTAATGTTTTATCTTGAGTTTTGGTTAGGTTGTCTCCCCAATAATCTCCAGGGTCTTCACCGACTTTTCCAAGTGAATCAATGATGTCTCCGTTACGAGTATCGGCATTATAGTTTTTAAAAAGAATGATTGCATCATCGCCATTAAAATTATAAGCGAAAGAGTTTCCGGTAAGATTTGCTTGATCTAATAATGGTTGATCAGCATCACTGTGAGCCATTACAAAGGTTTCACCGGGTTCAAGTGTGCCAGCTAGATTTAACTCATTAGCATAACCATCACCAGGTTCAAACGAAGCACCATTTGTGAAAGTTACAATAGAATAAGAAGACATATCGACCGTCTCACTTGTCCCATTATAGATTTCAATGGCTTTATTATAACCGCCACCTTCAATATATTCTGAGATGATCAAATCATGATGAGTGTCTGCAAAACTACTTGTTGAAAAAGTTACCGTAAAAAGTGCGAACAAAACAACAGTAAAGAACTTCTTCACTAAGTTTCCCCCTCCTGTAATAAATTTCAGTTTAATTATAACTTGTCTTCGAATAAAAATCTCACTAATTGTAGAAATTAATATAGAAATAATTCAATAGGGTGATATGTGAAAATAGTATAAAAAAATCAAAAAATCTTACAAAACATCTTCAACTTATGACAAAAATGTGTATAATAGAGAGTACAGGCTTTTTACTGCAGCGAAAGTTGCATAAATTTTTAAAAAATTAGGGGGTAAAAAGTAACATGAGAAATTTCAGTAAATTCTTGTTATTTTCTTTAATCGCTTCTCTAGTACTTGTACTAGCTGCTTGTTCTGGTGGCGATAGTGAAGAAGATACTAATAACAATAGTGAAGGTGAAACAGAAAGTAACCAAAGTGAAGGTGAAGGCGAGGGCGAAGAAACTGCTTCTAAGTCTGAGCAGGTTCTTAACGTTAACATTAAAGAAGAGCCTCCATCGTTACACCCTGGACTAGCTTCTGATACGACATCAAGCTCAGTATTAGACCAGGTATTTGAAGGGTTAACTCGTATTAATCCTCAAGGTGAAGCAGAAGAAGCTATGGCAGAAGACATTCAAGTGTCAGATGACCAAAAAACTTACACGTTCACAATTCGTGAAGGTGCTACATGGTCGAATGGTGACCCTGTAACAGCTCAAGACTTTGAGTTTGCTTGGAAATGGGTATTAAACCCTGACAATGCTGAAACGGATTATGCTTATCAGCTTTATCCAATTAAAAACGCAGAAGCTGCAAAATCTGGAGAAGCTTCTTTAGATGAAGTAGGAATTACTGCTAAAGATGATAAGACGTTAGTTGTAGAACTAGAACAACCTACTCCTTATTTCGAAAAGCTAACTGCATTCCACACTTATTATCCTGTTAACAAAAATGCTGTTGAAGGTAATGACGAGTGGTATACAGATGCAGGTGAGCAATATGTAACAAACGGTCCATTCTTATTAGATTCTTGGACTCACAAAGATAAAATTGTACTTAAGAAAAATCCTGACTACTGGGATGCTGAAAATGTATCTCTAGAAACAGTTAACATGTTCATGGTTGAGAACGAAAACACTGCATTAAATATGTTTAAAAATGGTGAGTTAGACTGGGTAGGTTCTCCATTTGACTCAGTACCATTAGCAGCTATGGATCAACTTAAGCAAGAGGACAAGTTAAACATTTCACCACTAGCTGGTGTTTACTATTATGCATTTAATGTTGAGAAAGAGCCTTTCAACAATGCTAAAATTCGCCGTGCATTTGCTCTAGCGATTAACCGTCAAGCAATTGTTGAGAACATTACTAAAGGTGGACAGCTTCCAGCAATGGCATTAGTACCACCAACAATTTGGGAAGAAAACGAAGAGGGTTACTTCGAAGATAATAACGTTGAAAAAGCTAAACAGTTATTAGAAGAAGGACTTGAAGAAGAAGGTTTAAGTGAGTTACCAAAAGTAACAATTTCTTATAACACTAGTGAAGCACACGCTGCAATTGCTCAAGCAATTCAAGATATGTGGAGACAAAACCTTGGTGTAGATGTAGAACTTGCTAACGAAGAATGGCAAGTATACTTAGACACTATGGGTAATGGTAACTTCCAAGTTGGTCGTATGGGTTGGTTAGCTGACTTTAACGATGCAATTAACTTCTTAGAAATTTTCCAATCTAAAGGTGGAAACAACTACACTAACTGGGAAAGTGAAGAATATGCTTCTTTACTAGAAGAGTCTAGAACAATTACTGATCCAGAAGAGCGTAAATCAGTATTAAAAGAAGCTGAACAAATCTTTATGGATGAATTACCATTAGCACCAATTTACTTCTACACAAACGTATACACTAAGAAAGATTACGTTAAAGATGTTAAACCAAGTGCGATGGGTAGCATCAACTTAAAATACGGTTCAATTGAATCAGCTGAGTAATATTCACAACACACAAAATTAAATGAGAAAAGGTATATAGGAAACATTCTATATACCTTCTCTCGTTAAAAAAGAGAATTTATTAACTATTCAAACAACAAGAGTTAACTCCAAAAGATTACATGACATGACTTTTTAAATATTTCTAATAACTTTAGTTTATGTATTGTTGGGGTGATTCAATCACCCCTTTTTAATGTGAAAAAAGAGTTAATATTTTGAATTTTCTATTGTACAAAAATGGAGGTGGAGGAATTGGGTAACTATCTCTTAAGGAGATTTGGTTCAATGCTGGCATCGTTATTTTTCATTGTAACGATTACATTTGTTTTGATGCAGCTTGCTCCAGGTGGGCCATTTGCATCTGAGAAAAAAATGCCGCCGGAAATTGAAGCACAGATGAACGCGAAGTACGGTCTAGATGATCCACTTCATATCCAGTATTTTGACTACCTAAAGGACGTCGCTCAGTGGGATTTTGGCCCATCATTAAAACTTACAGGTCAAAGTGTAAACGATATCATTAACCGTAGTTTTGAATATTCCTTACTATTAGGGCTAGAATCAATCTTTCTAGCACTAGCATTTGGGATTTTATTAGGAGTGATCGCTGCGTTAAGGCATAACTCAGGAGTGGACTATACGGCGATGGTTATTGCTGTATTAGGTATTTCAGTACCAAACTTTATTTTGGCAGCCGTGCTGCAATATTTCTTTGCAATGAAGTTACAATTACTACCAGTAGCAGGATTTGATTCATTTGCACACACACTCTTACCAGCAATTGCGTTAGCAACAACGCCAATGGCTTTCATTGCAAGATTGATGCGTTCAAGCATGCTAGATGTATTAAGCTCGGATTATATTAAGACAGCGAAAGCAAAAGGTTTAAATGAACGTGTTGTTACTTACAGGCACGCTCTAAGAAATGCGATTATGCCGGTTGTCTCTTATTTAGGACCACTTGTCGTCGCAATCTTAACAGGAAGCTTCGTGATCGAGGAAATCTTCAACATTCCTGGATTAGGTGCAGAGTTTGTTAACAGTGTTACAAACCGTGACTATACAGTTATTATGGGTACAACTGTGTTCTTCAGTGCGTTACTTCTAGTATCCATATTATTAGTAGATTTACTTTACACACTCATTGACCCTCGAATTAAGTTTGGTAAAGAAGGAGGGAAAAGCTAATGTCACAACCTGAATTAAACAGAGCAGAAATAGAACAGACAGATTTTGAACCATTAGTTAGAGATGAATCTGATGCTGAGAAAATTTCCGGAGAAAGTACATCTTACTGGAAAGATGCTTGGCGCCGTTTTAAAAAGAATAAATTAGCTTTGTTCGGTGTAGGTGTCATATTATTCCTAGCATTTATGTCATTCTTTGGTGGTCCTATATCTGGTTACGATTATTACACAAACAATTACGCCATAACTAACCAATCACCAAGCGCTGATCATTGGTTTGGAACCGATAACCTTGGCCGTGACGTATTTTCAAGAACTTGGTATGGAGCTAAAATATCTCTATTTATCGGTATTATGGCTGCACTTATCGACGTTGTGATTGGTGTTATTTGGGGTGCAGTTGCAGGATATTTTGGCGGAAAAGTTGACGAATACATGATGAGAATAGCAGATATTCTTTATAGTCTTCCATATTTATTAGTGGTTATTTTGTTAATGGTAATTTTACCACAAGGATTATGGACACTAATCATAGCGATGACCTTCACAGGCTGGATTAACATGGCCAGAATTGTCCGGGGTCAGGTTATGCAGTTAAGAAATGAAGAATATGTGCTAGCCGCTCGAACCTTAGGTGCTAATAGTAACCGAATCATGTTTAGACACTTAGTGCCAAATACACTTGGTCCAATTCTAGTAACATTAACATTAACTATTCCAAATGCAATCTTTACAGAAGCATTTTTAAGTTATCTAGGTTTAGGTGTACAAGCTCCACTTGCAAGTTGGGGTACAATGACAAATGATGCGATAGGCGCATTACAATATTATCCTTACCAATTATTCTTCCCAGCGTTCTTTATCTGTTTAACGATGCTGGCATTTAACGTAATTGGTGATGGTATGCGAGACGCGTTAGACCCTAAATCTCGTAAATAAGGAGGGGAAAACCGTGAAAAAAGTATTAGAAGTAAAAGATCTAAATGTCTTTTTCGATACGTATAAAGCTGAAGTTCAAGCAGTTCGTGGAGTGTCTTTTGACGTACACGAAAAAGAAACTTTAGCCATAGTTGGTGAGTCAGGCTCAGGAAAGAGTGTGACGTCCCAATCAATTATGAAATTAATACCAATGCCTCCTGGAAAATTTGCTGGGGGTTCCATTAAATTTAATGGTGAGGAATTATTAGATAAATCAGAGAAACAAATGGAAGACATTCGTGGTAAAGAAATTAGTATGATCTTCCAAGATCCAATGACATCATTAAACCCAACGATGACTGTTGGTAAACAAATCGCGGAAAGCTTAATTAAACACCAAAACATGTCGAAGTCTCAAGCACGTAAACGCGGTTTAGAGCTATTAGAACTAGTAGGAATTCCAAACCCTGATGCTCGTATTGATCAGTATCCGCATGAATATTCAGGTGGTATGCGTCAAAGAGCAATGATTGCAATTGCGCTTGCATGTAATCCTAAACTGTTAATTGCCGATGAACCGACTACAGCTCTTGACGTAACAATTCAGGCACAAATCCTGGATTTAATGCGTGACTTACAAGATAAAGTCAATACATCGATTATTTTAATTACACACGATTTAGGTGTCGTTGCTAATGCAGCTCACCGTGTAGCCGTCATGTATGGTGGTAAAATTGTTGAAACGGGTACGGTAGATGAGATTTTCTATAATCCAACACATCCTTATACTTGGGGTCTATTAGGCTCGATGCCTGATTTAGACAGAGATGGCGAAGAAGAGTTACAAGCTATTCCTGGTACGCCACCAGATTTATCTGATCCTCCAAAAGGATGTCCTTTTGCTGCGCGTTGTCCGTATGCGATGAAAGTCTGCGAAAACCACATGCCTGATTACTTTGAGCTATCTGATACTCAGAAGAGTGCATGCTGGTTATTGGACGAACGTTCACCTAAGGTAGAACCACCTGAATCTGCTAAAGTAGGAGGTTCGAAACGCGATGAAGAATAATGAAGATAAATTATTAGAAATAAAAGATTTGAAAAAACATTTTAAAGTTGATCGTAAGACAACTTTAAAAGCTGTAGATGGCTTGAATTTTGATATCTATAAAGGGGAAACATTTGGATTAGTAGGTGAATCTGGTTGCGGTAAATCAACAGCTGGACGTACGATTTTACGATTATATGGTGCAACAGATGGTGACGTTATTTTCGATGGGAAAAACGTTCATGATAAAAAATCAGCAGCCGATACTAAAGAATTAAGCCGTAAAATGCAGATGATCTTCCAGGATCCTTACGCATCTTTAAACCCGCGTATGACGGTTAAAGATATTATTGCTGAAGGTATTGATATTCACGGATTAGCTAATAACAAACAAGACCGTGAAGATAAAGTTATTGAGCTATTAGAAACGGTTGGTCTGAATAAAGAGCACGCGAACCGTTACCCACACGAATTCAGTGGTGGTCAGCGTCAACGTATCGGGATTGCTCGCGCACTAGCACTAGACCCAGATTTTATTGTGGCCGATGAGCCAATTTCTGCACTAGACGTTTCGATCCAAGCTCAGGTTGTTAACCTCATGAAACGTCTGCAGAAAGAAAGAGGATTAACGTATTTATTCATCGCGCACGACTTAGCGATGGTAAAGCATATTAGTGACCGTGTAGGGGTTATGTATTTAGGAAGAATGATGGAGTTAGCGTCAAGTGACGACTTATACAAAAATCCATTACACCCCTATACACGTGCCTTATTAAGTGCGATTCCTAAAAGTGATCCGGATGTTGAGAAGAACCGTGAGCGAATCATCTTAGAGGGAGATGTACCAAGTCCAACTAACCCTCCAAGTGGTTGCCCGTTTAGAACAAGGTGTCCGCTTGCACAAGAAGTATGCGCTGAAGTTGTACCTGCATGGATTGAAGCTGAGGAAGGTCACCATGTGGCGTGCCACGTCTATGATGATCGTTATAGTGATCAATTTGATGCTGCCAAACAAGCGATGTCATAATTTTTAAGAACCTTTTTTATAAGGTTCTTTTTTTTTTTGCTTCAGGTTCGTATCATGTCTCATATTTTTGCTCTAATGTCCTATAAAACGGCTTCAATGTCTCATAAACTTAGTCGAATGCCTCTTTTCGACAAAATTCGATTCCTCATGTAGGTTAAAAATGTCTCATAAACGGTTCTATATGTCCCATAAAACTTCCGAACAGGATTCTTTTACGCCATGTGCGAAAAAGCATCGATATTGACGTTGGTGATCGATAAATCAAAGAAAAGGTTCGATAAAATGACGAATTTTACTTCGTCGACAAATTTCGCGGTAGATATATCTCAAAATGGGGTAGATAAAAGGGAAAATTGGGATAGATATCTTAAACCAAAAGGTTCATTTAAAAATAAATCTCGGCTAAATTTCGCTCTTTCTGCAAAAAATGTTATCATAGAATGGGTTTTAACATTTAACGTAATTTTAGGAGGTAAAGACATGCCAAGTGAAACGTTAAATCAGTTTTTAAATGAGAACTTAAACGAGCTTAAAGACCAAGGACTTTACAATGAAATCAACGTTGTAGAAGGGTCTAATGGTCCAAGAATTACAATCGATGGCAAGGAGCTTATTAACCTGTCGTCAAATAACTATTTAGGTCTTGCAACGGACGATCGTCTAAAAGAAGTTGCGAAAGACGCTGTTGAATCACACGGTGTTGGAGCGGGTGCCGTTCGTACGATTAACGGAACGCTCGATTTACATGTAAAATTAGAAGAAAAAATTGCAGAATTTAAAGGGACTGAAGCTGCAATTGCTTATCAGTCAGGTTTTAACTGTAATATGGCAGCGATTTCAGCTGTTATGGATAAAAATGATGCCATTTTATCTGACGAGCTTAACCATGCATCGATTATTGATGGTTGCCGTCTTTCTAAAGCAAAAATTATACGATTCAATCATTCAGATATGGCTGACTTACACGAGAAAGCTAAAGAAGCGAAAGAATCTGGTCAATACAATAAAATTATGATTATTACTGACGGTGTTTTCTCAATGGATGGGGACATTGCGAAGCTTCCTGAAATCGTTGAGATCGCTAAGGAATTTGACCTAATCACTTATGTAGATGACGCGCATGGTTCTGGTGTTTTAGGAAAAGGTGCCGGAACTGTTAAGCATTTTGGACTGCAAAAGGATATTGACTTCCAAATGGGTACGTTATCTAAAGCCATAGGTGTTGTGGGCGGTTACGTAGCCGGTAAGCAAAATTTAATCGACTGGCTAAAAGTACGCTCTCGTCCGTTCTTATTCTCAACGTCACTATCACCAGCTGACGTAACGGCTTGTACTAAGGCGATTGACCTATTAATGGAGTCAACAGAGCTTCATGACCGTATGTGGGAAAACGGTGACTACTTGAAAAAAGGTCTAAAAGAATTAGGCTTTGATATTGGAAATAGTGAAACGCCAATCACACCTTGTATTATAGGAGAAGAAAAGGCGACACAAGAATTTAGTAAACGTTTATTTGATGAAGGTGTTTATGCTAAATCAATCGTGTTCCCAACAGTGCCAAAAGGAACAGGGCGCGTGCGTAATATGCCAACAGCCGCACATACAAAGGACATGCTTGATGAAGCATTAGCCATCTATAAAAAAGTCGGAAAAGACATGGGACTTATATAGAGATCGTTTTGGGGAATTGGAGGAAACATCAATGAAGAAGGTTTTAATCACTGGCGCTCTAGGTCAAATTGGCTCAGAGCTAACGACAACGTTGCGTGAACGCTATGGCGCTGACAACATCATTGCAACTGACATTCGTAGAGCAGACAGTGAAGTCGTAACAGGCGGCCCGTTTGAAATTTTAGATGTCACAGATTATAACAAGATGTATGAACTCGCTCAAAAGTACGAAGTTGATACGATTATGCATTTAGCCGCTCTATTGTCAGCTAAAGCGGAAAATAATCCGAAATTTGCATGGGACTTAAACATGGGCGGACTCGTCAATGCGCTTGAGGTTGCACGTGAGCTAGAGCTTAAATTTTTCACGCCAAGTTCGATTGGTGCATTTGGTCCGACAACACCTAAATTTAAAACGCCTCAAGATACGATTCAGCGTCCAACGACGATGTATGGGGTGAATAAAGTATCAGGCGAGTTGCTTTGTGATTATTATTTTAACCGTTTCGGAGTCGATGCTCGTGGTGTTCGCTTCCCTGGTCTAATTTCATATGTGACAGAACCAGGCGGCGGGACGACAGACTATGCTGTTGAGATCTACTACGAAGCGCTTAAGAATAAAAAGTACACCTCGTATATAGCTGAAGGTACTTACATGGATATGATGTACATGCCAGATGCAATCAATGCGATTATTCAGCTGATGGAAGCTGATGCGGGTAAGCTTGAACATCGTAACGCGTTTAACGTAACCGCGATGAGTGCAGCTCCAGAAGATTTTGCTCGAGCGATTCAAAAACACATTCCAGAGTTTGAAATTGATTACGATGTCGACCCAATCCGTCAGACGATTGCGGAGAGCTGGCCAGACTCGATTGATGCCGAATGCGCAGCAAACGAGTGGGGCTTTAAACCAGAATTCGATATCGATAAAATGACAGAAGATATGCTTAAAAAGTTAAAAGAAAAGTTGGGCTAAAGCGCCCAACTTTTTTATTTTATGAAGTTTCTCATTTACGTTAGAATTGTCCATATAATCAGCAAGAGTGTTCATATTTTGCCATGAACTGTTCGTATTATCGAAAAGTTTGTTCATATTTCAGCATAAATTGTTCGTATTACAACCTAAAGTGTCTGTATTTAAGTTAAGATTGTTCATAAGAATGGTCAAATTGTCCGTATTTTAAAGTAAACCCTTGGACTTTAAGGCAACCTAGTTAAACACCTCATCTAAACGACTCGCATAAAAATCAAGTGCTCGTGAGAACTGCTTAATCGATTCATCATCAGTCGTCTCAAGCAATTTCTTCAACACAAATTCCATAGCCAAATCTGTATCCCCTAAGTTATAAAGCGTCATCGCAAAGAAAATATAAAACGCATTGTAATCAGGATATTCACTCATCCCAATCTCCAATGTTTCGCGAGCCTGTTCATACAAGCCAACCGCACGATAACTACTGCCAAGGCATAACAATGCATCTCGACGCATCTCACCTTCAAGGCCTAACTCTAAAGCTTGTTTATAAAAACCAATAGCTTGCGGCTCCATATCGTTTTGATCATGTATATAAGCAGTTTCTAATAACAGTTCGGCGTTTTGGTCATCTTTTTCTAATAATTGAAGCGCGAGATTTCTCGCATCATCGTAATTTCCCTTTTCTCTAAGTGCTTTTACTTCTTCTAAACTCATGATTTTAACTCCTTTCTAACTCAATTGTATAGCTCACCCAAAGACTAGGCAAACTAAAATTGGGACTTAGCTTTAAATGAACTCAAATGTACTTAAATTTTTTTAAAATATATCCTTAAACTATGTAAAACCTATGAGTAGGTATCAAATCCTTTAACATAGTTCAAAATCCTGTTTTGACTAAATTTCGACAATTCACTACAATATATTTTGTGTGAAAAAATTCGAAGGGCGAAACACCTTCGTTTTTGTAAAATAATAGGAGGAACATGATGAAAATAAAAGAAAAGTATCACTCGGAGGACTATCTGGGTAAAGGAGTCCAAAAGACCGCTTTATTTATTAGTGGTGGATTTTTAATTTTATTCTTTTTACTAGCTTTTTTAGCACCTGACTTTACAGAGAAAGCTGTTGGTGCTTCATTTGACTGGTCAGCTCAATTTTTTGGTTTGTTCTGGCAGTTATTAATGTTAGCAACGCTAATTGTAGGGTTACTACTTATGTTTACGCGATATGGAAGAGTTAAGTTAGGTAAACAGGAAACCCCTGAGTTTTCTAATTTTCGCTGGATTGCGATGGTTTTAACGACATTACTTGCAAGTGGTGGTGTGTTCTGGGCAGCAAGTGAGCCAATGTCACACTTTATCACGACGCCACCGTTGTTTAGTGCAGAGAACTTAAGTGCGTGGGATCGCGCCGTTCCTGGTGTTGCTCAAGCATTTTTCCATTGGGGATTTTCTGCATGGGCCGTATTAGGTACAGTTGCAACGATTGTATTGATGTACGCTCATTATCATAGAGGAATGCCTTTAAAGCCAAGAACGATTCTATATCCGTTAATTGGAGATAAAGTATTCAAACGTTACAACTTCTTTGGTTTAACAGCTGATGTGACGTCAATTATCGCTGTTGCTGCGGGTACTATTGGAGCAATTGGCTTCTTAGGCCTACAGGCGGCTTATGCTTTCGAACAAGTGACAGGCATTGAAAGTAATTTGTTCATGCAGATTTTATTTATTGTAATCTTAATTGGAATTGCAACGATTTCGGCTGTTACGGGTGTTGACAAAGGAATCCAGCTATTAAGTCGTTTTAACGTAGCGTTTGCCGTTCTGCTCATGGTGATCATTTTAATTGTTGGACCTACAGCGTTTATTTTAGATATTTTCATTACAGCAGAAGCTTTCCAACTACAAAACTTCTTAATGATGAGCTTAACTCGTGGTGATGAAACGTGGTTAGCATGGTGGACCGTCTTCTTCTGGGGTTGGTTTATCGGTTTTGGCCCAATGATGTCGATCTTTATTGCACGTATTTCACGTGGACGTACAATTCGTGAGTTAATTGTAGCTGTAGCCATAATTTCACCAATTGTCAGTAACTTATGGTTCGCAACACTAGGTGGATCTGGTGTATTCTTTGAAATGCAAAATTCAGGAATTATATCAGAGCCTCTGCAAAATGTTGGTCAGGAAGCAGCCGTTATGGCAATCTTGAACCAACTACCAATGAGTGCAGCCTTTGCGGTTGGATTTTTAATCATTACCATCGTGTTTGTGGCGACTACGGCCGACTCAATGTCATACGCATCAGCCGTTGCCGTTACAGGTAATGATAACCCTAGTAAGTATATCCGTGTGTTCTGGGCACTTATTTTTGGTGCAGTTGCAGTCGCACTTCTAACGTTAGGTGAAGGTAGTATTGGTCTACTACAAAACTTCATCGTCGTATCGGCAGTGCCGGTATCATTACTACTACTTCCGCCAGTTTGGGATTCCGTTAAAATCGCAAATAAAATGGCTATTGAACAAGGAATTAAAAGTAAAGACGATCGTAGTAAACTATAAAATATAAAGCACTCCTCAACTGAGGGGTGCTAATTTTATGGGACAATATGCTTAAACAAAACTTAGCGTGGTATACTACCATTAGAAAATGAAAAAGGGTGATTCGAATGGAAGCAAAACCTTGCATCAATTCTTTAACAGTTAAAAACTCACACGTTCTCCCGCCAGATACCAATAGTCACGGTACATTATTCGGTGGACAACTCATGGCTTACATAGATGATGTGGGGGCCATCGCGGCAACGAGGCACGCACGCATGCCAGTTGTGACAGCTTCGACTGACTCGGTTGACTTTTTACATCCAGTTAAAGAAGGTAACACTATTTGTCTAGAGGCTTTTGTGACTTATACGCATCGCACATCAATGGAAGTGTTCGTTAAGGCCATTACAGAAAACTTACTAACCGGTGAGCGTCAAGTCTGTACAACAGCGTTTTTAACGTTTGTTGGGTTAGATGAAGATGGAAGCCCTACAGAAGTACCACCGGTTTACCCTGAATCAGAAGAAGAGAAGTGGCTTCACAATGGGGCGGCGGCACGTGCTGAATACCGTCGTAAGCGTCGCAAGGATTCAAAAGAGTTAGCAGACCGTTTTGGTGCCGATTTCCCATGGGATCCCACAACGAATCGAAAGGCCTAATTGACTTTACTTATAGCACCATATAAAATGAACGTATAATAGAAATTGTTGGTGTTAACATGAAAAAGTCATTAGAAGCGGGAATCGGAAAGTCAGCTCTTCAGTTAGTATTAGCTAGTAGCCATGAGATCGAAGAGGCCGAAGCTCGCGTCACTGAATCAGGTTTTCATTATTGTTTAGGAAAAACAGGATCGATGGATATGCAGAAGGTCGTCTCAGCGATTGAAACAGCTGCCAAGCGCCATCAGATTATTGATGAAAAACTATACCGAGAAATGCACGCGCTATACCATGCCATTTTAGAAGCGTTAGAAGGCGTCACAAGAGGCCAGGTGTTACTAGGAGATGTGATGCGAACAGTTGGACTAAGGTTTAGCGTCGTACGCGGGATGCCTTATGAAAATGAGGCAGAAGGTGAATGGATTGCTGTAGCGTTATATGGAACCATTGGCGCGCCTATTAAAGGGCTAGAGCATGAAACAACAGGTCTCGGTATTAACCACATTTAAATAGAAACGCCCAGAGCGATGAGATAATAGGGGGCTAACCTTCAAGGAATACCTTGAGGGTTAGTCCCTTTTTGTCTATTAAAGGAGTGATGACATGGAGTTAACCGGATCTAATCTGGATTTAGAAAAAGTAAAACAAATTGTAACAGGTTTTGAAACCGTTACCATATCAAAAGAGAGTTTAGAAGAAGTTAAGAAAAGTCGGAAGGCTGTTGAAGATTACTTAGACCAGCATCAAGTCATTTACGGAATCAACACAGGATTCGGAAAATTTAGCGATGTCGAAATTGAGGACGGAGATCTTGATGAGCTTCAGTTGAACTTAATTCACTCGCACGCATGCGGAGTGGGTGAGCCTTTTTCAGAACAAGTAAGCCGGGCGATGATTTTACTTCGCGCCAATGCGCTTTTGAAAGGTTACTCAGGGGTTCGGCCCGTCATTATTGAAAGATTAATAGATTTACTGAATCACCGAATTCACCCTGTTATTCCTCAGCAAGGTTCATTAGGAGCAAGCGGGGATCTCGCTCCACTTGCGCATTTGGCATTAGTTTTGTTAGGTGAGGGTGAAGTCTATTATCAAGGCGAACAAGTGCCAACGATGATCGCATTTAACCAAGAAAAGTTAGAGCCTGTTCAGTTAAAAGCAAAAGAAGGTCTGGCTCTGATTAACGGGACCCAGGCCATGACCGCAGTTGGCGTTTTAGCTTACCTTGATGCTGAAAAAGTATTAACGTATTCAGAAAAAATTGCCGCCATGACGATGGAGGGTCTCGAGAGCATTACGTGCGCCTTTGATGACCTCATTCACATGGCGCGAGGGCACGCCGAACAGAGAGAAGTGGCAGAAAGAATGCGTGAGTACTTGAAAGGAAGTCAATTAACGACCAAACAAGGTGAGAAGCGAATTCAAGATGCATACTCCATACGCTGTATTCCGCAAGTGCTGGGAGCATCGTGGCAAACACTTGGTTACGTTAAAGATAAGCTCGAAACCGAGATTAATGCAGCAACTGATAACCCGCTCATTTTTTCTGATGAAGGAAAAGTATTATCTGGAGGAAACTTTCACGGCCAGCCGATTGCGGTTGCGATGGATTTATTAAAAATCGGCATGAGTGAAGTCGCGAACATTTCAGAGCGCAGGATAGAGCGTTTGGTTAATCCGCAGCTGAATGACCTGCCGCCGTTTTTAAGCCCAGAACCAGGACTTCAATCTGGCGCGATGATTATGCAGTACACAGCCGCATCCCTCGTATCAGAAAACAAAACCCTTGCCCACCCTGCAAGCGTGGACTCGATTCCGTCATCAGCGAATCAAGAAGATCACGTTAGTATGGGGACAATAGGAGCGAGGCACGCCGCACAGATTATCGAAAACGTTCGTCGCGTGGTCGCAATCGAGTTTATTTGCGCCATGCAGGCCGTGGAACTGAGGGGCGGACCTGCTAAGATGGCCGAGACAACTCGAGTTCTTTACGAGGCGGGGCGCGAGGTCGTACCGAGTATTAAACGAGATCGGGTGTTTTCGAAGGATATTGAGGCACTTCAAGAATGGTTGAGACAGTAAAATTCACGCATTTATCGTATGTTGAGTGGAACTGTTCGTATCTTTGAACTAATTGTCCGTATATCAGAGTGAATTGTCCGTATTTAATAAGAAAGTGTTCGTATCTTGCTATAAACTGTCCGTATTTAAAACAAAAGTGTTCATATACTTGATTAAACTGTTTGCATTTACAAGAGAATTGTTCATATTTTGATAGAAAGTGTCCGTAATCATGTATTTTAAAATAGTTTTCTAGATCAAGGAGGAGTATTACATGTCAAATCCAGTTAAAACAATCCGTGCACCACGAGGGACTGAACTGAATACGAAAGGGTGGGTCCAAGAAGCGGCTCTACGAATGCTGATGAACAATTTGGACCCAGAAGTTGCAGAAAATCCTGATGAGCTAGTCGTATATGGGGGTATAGGAAAAGCTGCTCGTAATTGGGAAAGTTTTGAAGCGATCGTTGCGACACTCAAAAATTTAGAAGAAGATGAAACACTACTCGTTCAATCGGGTAAGCCGGTTGCGGTCTTTAAATCCCAAAAGGATGCGCCTCGCGTGTTACTCGCTAACTCGAACCTCGTACCGGCGTGGGCGAATTGGGATCATTTCCGCGAGCTAGAGAAGAAGGGCCTCATGATGTACGGCCAAATGACAGCGGGAAGCTGGATTTACATTGGGACTCAAGGTATTTTACAAGGAACGTATGAAACATTCGCTGAAGCGGCTCGCCAGCATTTTGATGGTTCACTACAAGGTACGCTTACGGTCACTGCTGGTCTTGGCGGCATGGGTGGCGCACAGCCACTTGCGGTGACGATGAATGATGGTGTTGTGATTGCGATTGAGGTGGATGAAACGCGCATTAAGCGCCGCATTGAACACCGCTATTTAGACAAAATGGCAACAACTCTTGATGAGGCTCTCGACATGGCGAAACAAGCCAAAGCAGCAGGCCAGCCGTTATCGATTGGCTTACTTGGAAATGCTGCAGAAATTTTACCTGAACTCGTAAAACGAGGGGAAATGCCGGATCTAGTAACCGACCAAACGTCAGCGCACGATCCGCTGAACGGCTATTTACCTGCAGGTTACACCATGGAACAAGGTGCAGAAATCAGAAAGTCCAACCCTGAAAAATATCTCAAAGACTCTCGCTCTAGCATTAAATCTCACGTTCAGGCGATGCTAGATTTACAGAAAGCAGGAGCCATCACATTCGACTACGGAAACAACATTCGTCAGGAAGCTTACAATGAAGGTTTAGAAAATGCCTTCGACTTCCCTGGATTCGTTCCAGCGTTCATTCGTCCGCAGTTCTGTGAAGGGAAAGGGCCTTTCCGCTGGGCGGCGTTATCAGGTGACCCAGAGGACATCTACAAAATTGATGAGGTTCTTTTAAAAGAATTCGCGTACAACGAGCACTTATGCAAGTGGATCCGCATGGCGCGAGATAAGGTCGCTTTCCAAGGGCTGCCATCTCGAATTTGCTGGTTAGGCTACGGCGAACGTGCGCGTTTCGGCAAAATTATTAACGACATGGTTGCAAAAGGCGACATCTCAGCTCCTATTGTCATTGGCCGTGACCACTTAGATGCAGGATCTGTCGCATCGCCAAACCGTGAAACGGAATCGATGAAAGATGGAAGCGATGCAGTTGCGGACTGGCCGATTTTAAACGCGCTGATTAATTCTGTTAACGGTGCGAGCTGGGTATCGGTTCACCACGGAGGCGGAGTTGGCATGGGCTACTCACTACACGCTGGGATGGTGATTGTCGCAGATGGAACAGATGATGCAGCTGAGCGTTTAGAACGCGTGCTGACATCTGATCCTGGTATGGGCGTAGCGAGACACGTCGATGCGGGATACGAGCTCGCTGAACAAACGGCCCGCGAGAAAGGCGTTCACATTCCAATGCTTGATGAAAAATAAACACTCACACCCGCGCAAGATTCAGGCGCGGGTTCTAACAATCAAAGGAGGATACACATGGCACAGACCACACTACTTTATAATATTGGACAACTACTCACCATGGATCAGCACGAAGGCCCGGTTCGCGGTGAAAACATGAGCAAACTCGATGTTAAAGAAAACTATGCGATTTTAATGAAGGGTGGTAAAATTGCAGAAATCGCGCCCACGAACGAGTTGATCAACTCCGAAGCGGATGAAAAAGTCGACTGCGAAGGAAAGCTCGTCACCCCTGGCCTTGTCGAACCACACACGCATTTAGTATTCGGCGGTTCTCGTGAACACGAAATGGCTTTAAAGCAACAAGGCGTTCCTTACTTAGATATCTTAAAGCAAGGCGGCGGCATCTTATCAACGGTTCGTGCAACGCGAAAAGCAACGGAAGAAGAGCTTTACGAAAAAGCAATGTTTCATTTAAACCGTATGGCATCGTACGGCATTACAACGGTTGAGGCGAAAAGTGGTTACGGCATGGACAAAGAGACGGAGCTAAAACAGTTGCGCGTTGCGAAAAAAGCAGGGGAAAACCACTCACTTGATTTGGTGTCTACTTTCCTTGGCGCCCATGCGATTACGGAAGAGTACAAGGACAATCCTGATGCCTTACTAGGCGAAATGGCAGCACTTTTTGATCAAATCAAAGAAGAAAACCTCGCTGAGTTCGTCGATATTTTTACTGAAACAGGTGTGTTTACGATTGAACAATCTAGACGTTACTTACAAAAGGCAAAAGATCACGGCTTTGATGTGAAAATTCATGCAGATGAAATCGACCCACTTGGCGGAACGCAGCTTGCTGTAGAACTTGGTGCAACAACAGGCGATCATTTAGCTGTCGCAACCGATGACGGAATCAAACAGCTCGCAGGATCAGATACAATCGGCGTACTGCTTCCTGGTACGATTTTTTACTTAGGAAAAGGTGAATTTGCACGCGCGCGAGATATGATCGAAACGGGCGCTGCAATAGCCATTTCAACGGACTTTAACCCAGGCAGTAGCGTGACAGAAAACATTCAGCTCATCATGTCACTCGCAGCCCTTAAGATGAAAATGACACCAGAAGAGATTTGGCATGCCGTAACGGTCAATGCGGCTCATGCGATTAACCGTGGAGAAGAAGCGGGGCAAATTAAAGTAGGCCGCAAAGCTGATGTGGTTATTTGGGATGCACCGAATTACCTTTACATTCCTTACCATTACGGCGTGAACCACGTTAATACGGTCTTTAAAGCCGGTCAAAAGCTATACCAGCGAGGTGATTTACTTGTCTAGGTATATCAAACCAGCTGGACAGGCGAAGTTCGTTGATCGTTACACGAAAAAGATGAATGAATTACTTGTTGATCTTAACGTGCATGAGGGTTCGGTAAAATATGGATTGATGGGGGCACCACTTTCTAAACCGTCGATCAGTCATTCGGGTGCGTCGATGGCTCCCGGGGCCATTCGTCAGGCCATGGGAAGCTACTCAACGTATGCGAATCATACCGATCAAGATTTACGTGATACACAAATTGTAGACTTTGGGGATGTCGTGATGCATCCGACTGATATAGTGGAATCACAAGACCGAATCTATCAATCGGTAAAAGACGTAATCCAGACGCACAATCCAGAGTATTTTATTTTATTCGGGGGCGATCATTCAGTCAGTTTTCCGTCAATAAAAGCATTACACGAAACAAAAGGGAAGGTGGGCGTCATTCAGTTTGATGCCCATCATGACCTGCGAAATTTAGATGACGGCGGGCCGACGAACGGAACTCCTTTTCGCAGATCGATAGAAAATAGCGTATTAAAAGGTGAGCACATCGTTCAAATCGGGATTCGTGATTTTACCAATGCCAAGGCGTATGCCGATTACGCCGTGAAGCAAGGCGTTAAAGTCTACACGATGCAAGATGTGCTACAGGACCGAATTGAATCGATTATACGTGAGTCTATTAACTATTTAAAAAAACGAGTTGATTATATCTATTTATCCGTCGATATGGATGTATTAGACCAAGCCTTTGCGCCGGGGTGCCCGGCAATCGGCCCAGGCGGCATGGACAGCCAAACGCTCCTAACAGCCGTTCAAGAAGCGGCGAAACATCCGATGGTTAAAGGGATGGATATCGTTGAAATTGACCCGACTTTGGACTTTCGTAATATGACTAGCCGGGTCGCAAGCTATGTGCTGTTTTCTTTTCTTAAGTCAAAAGACCTAAAAATTTAGAGGATTAAATACTTGTCATGTCGAATAGAATTATACGAGTATCGAAAACCGTATAATAAACTATTGGAGTGAACCGACGTGAAAAAGATAAAAAGATGGAGTCTAGGTTTGGTGATCACCTTGGTCGGGTTAGTCGGGTACTTTGTAGTAGAAGCGGCAAGTAATGAGGTCGAGTTTACTAGTGTGAGTCACGCTGGTGTGCAGCACAATTTACTTGTAGAACATGAGTACATTTACATTGGAAAAGAATTTGAATGGACTGGAGAAGGACTTCCTACGATAGAAGACATTAACATATTAACGAATGAAGGCGAAGTTCTTGAAGCGGATGATTCGGACATTCAAATAAAGCTATGGATTGATGAATCCAATCAAACCCAAATTTTGTACGGTGATATGAGTGAAAAAGATTTAGAGAGAATCTCAAATTACCAGAAGGTTAAAGGGTATCAAATGACAAAGCCTGAAATAACCTTAGTCATGCAAGTCAAACTCAAAAACCCGAGCTACCAGAATCACCTGAAATCCTTTATGATCGAGTATAGCCAAGACGGCAAAGCTAAGAAGCAAGAAGTTCCACTTAAAAATTTCATCTTTCATTAAGGTTAGGTCATGAGGCCTGACCTTTTTATTTGGAAAAAAGTTTTATTTTTCTTACAATGAATTTGAGGTGATTAGATGAAAAAGAAAGAAATCCAAGAACGAATCGATGAATTAAAAATGGATTACATCCGAATTCAAGGAGATCTCGATAAATTAGAATCAACCGGCGGAAACGTCACCATGTTAGAAAAAACATTATCACGCATGGAAGATGAACTAAACGAACTAAGACAACAACTAGCAAAAGCAAGTGAATAATAGGTAGATTAATAGACCTTGTCCTAAGAAATTTGGGGCAAGGTTTTTGTTTTGTTTAGTTGTTCTTAATAAAGAACGGAGTAAAACGAAGAAAAGGTTAGGAATTTTAAGGAAAAAGGGTCTTGTTCTTTAAAAAGAACAATATTTGTTCATTATTTAGAATATTTGGGCTTTTTTCGGGTTTTGCATATCTGAGCGGCAAGTCTATACTATTCATATATTCATTATAACGAACATATAATTAATCTTGTGTTCATTACATAGAACGTTCCCGGCTAGGAGGGATCATTATCCAAATGAGAAAAAGTCGATTAACTGCGAGAAGGAAGAGAGAGTTGAAGAAAAGTTTATTCATCAAACCTTTAATTGGTCTATATCTGTTATTTCTGTTTTTATCATCGATCGCTGGTTCAACTGAAGCGGCTTTTAATGATGTGGAAGAAATATCTGCTTCATTAAAAGTGGGTTGGGAATTAGATGAAGACGAAAAGTGGGATAAAAGTTCTTTAACTTTTGATGGTCAAAAAGTTGGAGGAAATTGTGATCGTATTTATGCCTATGTCAAGAACGGTGGCGACGGTGATATGGAAGTGCCTTGGGGTTATCAGGTCATCAAAATATCTCAAGGTAATGATGGAGATGTAATACACGAAGGTGAAACACCATTGATAGATTCTGGTGATTCTGCAGAGCTAGCTTATGAAGGTGAACTTGAAAATGGAAAATACAAATTTAAGTTTGTAAGACCTGAAGGGCACCCTGGTGGAGATAGTGGTGGATTTAGTGGAAAAATTCATGTTACCGATTGTGCCGATCAAGAAGAACCTGGAGAAGATAAAGAGAAAGACAGTGGATCACCAGACGATGTATGCGATGAAAATCACCCTGGCAACCCACAAGCTTGTGATGATTCGCAACAAACAGATGAAGGTGATGGAAATCATCAAGAAAACGTAAGCAAAAAAGAATCGAATGATTCAAAAGATAAATCTGTAGAAGAAAAACAAACAAAGGAAAAATCAAAAGCTGATTCAGAAAACATGACTGAACAAAAAGAGAAAGCTCCTAAAAATACAAATAGTGGTGAAGAACAAACTACTCAAACTGAGGAAGCAGAAGACACGAAAGATCAAGAGAAAGAAGAACAGCAAGGTACTAATAGTGCTGAAACGGAGTCTACTAATAACAAGGAAAATAAAGAATCGGAGTCAGATGAACCTGTAGAACAAGAAAATAATACTAACGTAGATAGTGAAGAAGGAAATACTGAAAACTCAAAGGGTGATAACGATGAAAGTCAAGATAATTAAATGGGGCAATCGAACCATTAACTTTCTATTAATTGCTGCATTCTTGTTTACATTCGTATTAGTAATTTCAAATTTGATGAGTGATGGCACTCCAAAAGTGTTTGGGCAAGAACTTAAGGTCGTCTATTCAGGATCAATGGAACCTGAAATTAAAACTGGAGCAGTTATTGGGATTAAACCAGATTTTGAGGTTCGAAACCTTAAAGAAGGCGACATCATTATGTTCCAACAAAGAGAAAATCATTTTGTGACTCACCGAATTATAGAGGTTTTAAATAACGATGGGCAGCTAATGTTTAGAACTCAAGGTGATAACAATGAGTTCGCAGATGCTAACGCTGTGCTTCCAGCTAATATTTACGGTGTTCATGAAGGCATCAATGTACCTTATTTAGGCTATGCAATGGATTTTGCGAATTCTAAATTTGGATTAGTCACATTAATGTTTATTCCTGGATTTTGGTTATTGTTCAGCTCAGGAAAAACTATTTATCTAGCTATAAGAGAAGAAAAACAGCAAAAAGAAGAGTCTAGTTCAGAACCCGCAGAAAATATTTCATAGTGTTTTACCGTTAAAGCTCTTAGCTTTTGACGGTGAATTAATAAATTATTTATTGCCTTGGGAGAGGTAAAAGGAGGAATTATTTTGGATATCAAAAAGAAACTTGGTATCGGTGTACTAACAGGTGCACTAGGACTATCACTAGTAGGAGGAGGAACATGGGCTGCGTTTAACGACGTGGAGGAAACTCAAAACCTATTTGTAACAGGAATACTAGATTTACAAATTGGTGAACAAACCACGATTGATTTTCAACTTGATAACTTAAAGCCAGGTGATCACTGGTCTGAAACACTTGTACTTAGAAATGGCGGTACGCTAGATATCAATCAGATTTTAACAACCATTGAAGTTGGTGGTTGGAATAATGAAGATGCATTAGACCTTAATACGAAGCTTTGGCCTGGTGCGGGAGACAATGAATTAGAAGATTTCTTAGCACAATTCGAAGTATCAATTAGTAGAGATGGTACCCATCTAGTGACCACAACTTTAGATCAATTAAACGGTATTACCAATGCAGAGATGACGGGAACAGATGCTGCAACAGCTGCATTAAATCCGGGTGATGAAATTTCATATGAAGTTTCATTCTTATTCAAAGAAGTAGATGAAACATTTGATAATTCTCGTTTCCAAGTTCAAAACAAATATCAAGATGAAGAAGCCGAAATCTCTATGAAGTTTGAGGCGACTCAAATGCCTGGAGAAGAAAGAGGAAATGATATGGACTTTGGAATTGAAAGCAACGGAGATCTTAACAGTTTAGTAGAAGGCCAAAATAAATAAGGTTTGGGGGAGAGATAGATGAAATTAAAAAAGAAATTAATGATGGGTTCAATGTCAGCTGCTATGGGTTTATCTTTAGTAGCTGGTGGAACATATGCAGCGTTTAACGATGTTGAAGACACGAGTGCAGCTTTTGCGGCTGGTACTCTGGAAATGGATTTAGAGCAAGTGGCTGAAGGTAAGCCATTTACGTTTGAGGTGGTCAATTTAAAGCCTGGTGACACGATGACTAGAGATATCAAATTTGTTAACAAAGGTTCTTTAGCAATTAAAGAAGTTTTAATGGCTATTGAAAATATGCAATTTGCTAGTATAGGTACTGTTCTTGGTGATGAGCCTCAAGCAGAAATGATGTTCCCTGGTTCAGGAGATTCTTGGTTTGATAATGTAAATACAGATCCACTAGCTTTCTTAGATCAATTTAGAGTTTCAATCATCACTTTAGGAGCTGAAAGTGGTGGCGATTATCAAAAGGAACTATTGGGTCAAGATGATAATGTAACATTAAAAGACTTCTATTTAGCATCTGATTCACTGAATAGCAAAGATGCATCTTCTTCACAAATTAATGCTGCCAGGTCTAAAGTCTATGATGCTATTAACCATAAAAACTACATTAAAGGTCATCGTTTAAATGTTACAACAGAGACTAATAATGGTTGGGAAGGACTGCCTGTAGACCCGACTGATCCAGATGTGTTACGTTTGAAAATTGAATTTATTGATGATCAAGATAAAGATGAGTATGGTGAATATGAACAAAACATCTATCAAGCTAATGGTGCAATGCTAACATTCTCATTCGAAGCTACTCAGTGGGAAGGTCAAGAAATTACTGAAGATGATTTAGGTGAGAATGGTTACATTGAAACAAACGAACAAGCAAATAACGGTGAGTAATCTTTTTAGGTAGGGTCTCCCCCTACCTCATACATATCTACTGAGGAAGGAGGCAGTACATTGGCTAAAAGAATCATCTTTATATTCACGTTAATTGGTGCTTTAGTTTTTGGCCCATCTCAAGTCTACGCCGATGATGTCTCGATTAGTTTGAATGAGGAATTTTTATTTAAAGTTGAAAATCTTAAACCTGGGGATTATATGATTCGTAATCTAGTGGTCGAAAATGATGGAGATTATGATTACTATTTTCATTCGATTGCTGAGTCTACTGGAGGATCTGAAAAGTTATTTAATCAATTTCAGTTAACCGTGACGGACTCTTCTGGTGAACTTATTTATGACGGAAGCTTAGCAGGTTTTAACGGAATGGAGTCTCGCTTATTAAAAATAGGTGAATCGGAGGAATTTGAATTTAAAGCAACATTCCCTTACGAATCAGATAATTCATTCCAAGGTTTAAGCACTGAATTTAACATTAAGGTTTGGGCTGAAGCTGAACCTCCTCAAGAGAATCAAGAGGATGTTGTAGGTTCAGATACGAATGTTAAAGGTAGCGGCTTCCTTCCTCAAACTGGTGAAGAAATACCATACTTATTTTACATCATTGGGGGAACGTTCTTAATTAGTGGTCTTGCGCTATACTTAGTAACCCGCAGGCTTTCTAGTGATAAGAAGTGAAAAAGCTGATTGCTATTCTATTTATCTTAGTTGGTATCGGGATTATCGCTTTCCCTCATATACAGAAACAAATCTATGCGTCAAAGCAAGATGAGCTCGTTCGTGAGTTTCAAAATTTGGATCAAATTTTCACTGAAAACCAAGAACGGGATGAAATTGAGGTGAGTGGCAATGGACCTGCTGAGGGTGAGCCCGAACCAGAAACTAAATCCCTTGATGCTGGAGTCGTTGGACTCCTGCATATTGAAAAAATTAATCTCACTGTTCCTATGCTTCAGGGAGCAACAGATAAGAACTTAGATCTTGGACTCGGTATTATGGAAGGAACGAGTTCACTTGGTGAAATTGGAAACACTGGTATTGCCGGACACCGAAGTTATACGGAAGGCCATCTATTTAACCGGCTAGACGAAGTAGAGATCGGTGATCGGGTTAATATTGAAACACTGGAATCGAACCTGACTTATGAAGTCTATGATACTCAGTTAGTAACGCCAGATGATGTGTCGGTGTTAAAACCAAATGGTGATGATTCTATTATTACGCTGATTACTTGCGAACCGATGTATAATCCAACCCATAGGATTATCGTTCATGCAAAAAAGGTTTCAGATTAAAACTTAAGGCAGGTCCACTTTATTAAAGGTGGGCTTGCTTTTATTTTACAAAACAAAAAACCGCCATCTCTGGCGATTTACTCATCTTCATTCTTTAGTTTCCATTTATTAAACTCTAGGAAGTTTTTAAACTCTTCCTTAGAGACTCCTGAATTCATAGCCTCTTTAACTAGCTTTTCCCATTCTGTATCAAGTCCTGATTGTCCTTCTTTTACCGTATCTTTAATCAAATGGTCAATTGTGATGCCGAGTTCTGATGCGACTTTTTCTAAAAATTGAACAGATGGGTTTTGTTGGATATTGCGTTCTAGGGCACTCAAATACGATTTAGCCACGCCCGCGCGTTCAGCTAGCTCGGTCAATGACAGGCCCTTTTCTAGTCTATATTTTTTTACGCGTTCACCGATCATGTGGGAAAACTCCTTAACGAATGACACTATATTTTTATCTTATCAATAATATAGCATATTTTTATGTATAAAGTTAGGTCAATTCTTTATTTTCGTTTTATTTTTTTACATAGTCTTGTTAAGATGGTAGTGTTAGAAAATTTATCTGACTAAAGTGAGTGTTACAACATGACAAAAGAAAAGTGGTATTTTATTAACACGAAAGCGCATGACGCCGCTTATAACATGGCATTTGACGAGTGTCTTTTGCGCTGGCATAGTCAAGGTGATATTCCGCCTGTTTTAAGGTTTTACACGTGGACGCCTGCTGCGATGTCGGTTGGGTATTTTCAGAAGGTTGACGGGAAAATACATACAGAGAATGTTAAGCGCTACGGATTTGATTTCGTTCGCCGATTAACAGGTGGTCGTGCGGTCTTGCATGATCATGAATTAACATACAGCGTCGTTGTGTCTGAAACTCATCCTAAGATGCCGAAAACAGTTACGGAGGCTTACCGCGTGATTACGCAAGGTTTGCTTGAAGGCTACCGGTTACTCGGAATTGATGCTGATATGGCGGTCCCTGAAGGTAAGCTACAGCGTACGGGTTCTGCGGTTTGTTTTGATGAACCATCGTGGTACGAGCTTGTAATCGGCGATAAGAAGGCAGCTGGTAGTGCGCAGACGCGTAAGCAGGGGGTCATTCTCCAGCACGGATCGGTTCCAATTAGTATGGATGACGATGTTTTATTCGACATGTTCGCATATCCGGCTGATGAGGTTCGTGAGCGAGCGAAGGCGAAGTTTAAAGAGAAAGCGACGTCAATGGAAGCGTATTTAGGCCGAAAACTGACGCTTGAGGAAGTGGAAGAGGCCTTTCACCAAGGGTTTGAGAAAGGTTTAGATATAGAGTTAGTTCCTTTCAAGCTAACACCTGAACAAGAGCAAGAGGTTCAGACGTTAGCGGAAGAAAAATATAAGAATGATGAGTGGAATTTTTCACTGAATAAAAAGGGAGTCAAATAAATTTAAGAAGGGGTGGCATGGATGGCGAAAAACAATGAATACGTCAGAAAGCCGGAATGGTTAAAAATTAAGCTTAACACGAACAAGAACTACACAGGTCTTAAAAAAATGATGCGCGAGAAAAATTTACATACGGTATGTGAGGAAGCGCGTTGTCCGAACATTCACGAATGCTGGGCGGTTCGTAAGACCGCTACATTCATGATATTAGGTAAAGTTTGTACGCGTGGGTGCCGTTTCTGTGCGGTACAAACAGGGCTTCCAACTGAGATTGATTGGCAAGAGCCGCAGCGTGTAGCAGAGTCTGTTGAAATTATGGGACTTCGCCACGCAGTTATCACAGCGGTTGCGCGTGATGATTTGAAAGACGGAGGCGCAGGAGTTTTTGCCGAAACAGTTCGTGCGGTACGTGAACGTAATCCTGGTACAACTGTTGAAGTTCTGCCTTCTGATATGAAGGGTGACTACGAAAGCCTTCATACACTTATGGACGCGAAACCAGACATTTTTAATCATAACATCGAAACGGTTCGCCGCTTAACACCAACTGTACGTTCGAAAGCGACATACGACCGTTCGTTAACGTTGCTAAAGCGTGTTAAAGAGGTCGCGCCTGATGTTCCGACGAAATCAAGCATCATGGTTGGTTTAGGTGAGACAAAAGAAGAGATCCTCGAAGCGATGGATGATCTATTAGCACATGACGTGGATATTCTAACAATTGGTCAGTACTTACAACCAACACGTAATCATTTAAACGTCGTTCGTTACTACGAGCCACAAGAGTTTGCGGAACTGCGTAAGATTGCCTTCCAAAAAGGCTTTAAGCACTGCCAGTCAGCACCACTTGTTCGTTCATCTTACCATGCAGATGAGCAAGTCAGTGAAGCTGCTAAACAGCGCCGTGAACAATTCGAAAAACATTACATGAAAAACCCATCTTAATGAAGTTAATCCCCCTCAATCGGCTTGAGGGGGATTTTCTGTGACTTGCAGGTATATGTTGATGAAATTTAACGAACCTCTCAGTCCTAACCGACCGATAAATTAAAGAAAGTGATTGATAAATTTCAAAAAGTGATTGATAAAATCAAAAAAGTGGTCGATATTTTAGAAAAACTGGTGTTCTGTAAAGAAAGTGGACACAATTACTCAAAATTTTTTTGATGAGATGATCAACCATCGCAACTTGACATTGAGCCTCTGATTGCGTGCTGTTTAGCC
>NZ_JBHUMZ010000021.1:0-261730 GCF_042685285.1 Piscibacillus salipiscarius
GGCTAAACAGCACGCAATCAGAGGCTCAATGTCAAGTTGCGATGGTTGATCATCTCATCAAAAAAATTTTGAGTAATTGTGTCCACTTTCTTTACAGAACACCATTTTTTCGCTACTTTGTCAGTTTTATTCTCTAGTTTGATCGTTTATTCCCTACTCATGTTCTGGTAGCTCCCCAGTAAACTCTGAAATATCACAATGTGTTAAACGATGAATAATGTGTAAGGCAGCATCGTTATAAAATGTGTCTTCAGATGCCATACAGTTTTGCGGTACCCACAAAGAACACCCTTCAAGATAAGCATCTTTTGCCGTAAATAACACGCACATATCACCGGCGATCCCCGTTAAAATAAGGTGATTCACATCTAAATCTTCTAACAATAATTTAAGCTGTGTACCGTAGAAACCAGAATGTTTTGGTTTGAAAATAAAAAAGTCATCATCTTCAGGATGTAACTTCTTAATCCATTCTTGACCCATGCCTTCCAAACAATAATCAATCAACTCGTCATGGTTTTCCTTCCACATTCCGAAATTATCATTAACATAAATCACGGGCAGATCATGTTGTTTAGCTAAATGCTTAAGTTCTAACATTGGATCAATAATGTCAATTGTATTGTTATAAAGATCCTCTGCCCCTTCAAAATCCATTCGATTAATCATATCTATAATTAGAAGAGCTGTTTTCTTATGGTTTCCCATTGAACTTCACCCTTTATATGGTTTAGGACTTGGAGCAATATTCCGTTTATGCTCCGTTTGTTTGTGTAGCTGCTCAATCACATCCATTGAATCTTTAGGGATTTCTTCACCTTTTAAATACGAGTCTATATGTGCATATGAGACACCCATTTCTTGCTCGTCCGTTTGTCCTTCCCAAAGCTCGGCGCTTGGCTTTTTATTTAATATCGCATTAGGCACGCCAAGATATTCTGACATGTCAAAGACCTCACCTTTTGTTAAGTTCTTAAGAGGCTCTAAATCTGATGCGCCGTCTCCGTATTTAGTAAAATATCCAGTATACGTTTCTGCTTTATTTCCAGTACCAATTACTAAATAACCAAAATTTTGAGCTATTGCATACAGGGTGCTCATACGAATTCTTGCTTTTAAGTTCGCACTCACCATTTGTTCTGTATCTTTACTCCACTGGTCAGCTAAAGCTTCCTTAATTAAAATTAGTTGTGCATCGTATGCTTTCGTTAACTCAATACCATAATAGGTAAGGTCTTTTTTCTTAACCAGCTCTAAAGCATCTGGCTGCTCGTCAACTGGTTTTCCAATCGGCATAATCACACCCAAAGAATTTTCAGGGAAACCTCGTTTTATGAGTGCTGCAGCTAAAGCAGAGTCAATCCCGCCACTTACACCAACGATGACTCCATTAGCTCCTGCTTTATCCACGTAATCTTGCATCCAGTTCACAAGATAATTCACACGATCTTCCACGAAAACCCCTCCTTTTTTGGTCTTTATAATTATTTACCTTATAGGAATATCTATAAACATTTTCTCCTTTCTAAATATAAAGTTGAAATTCACCTTGTTTGGTTACAAATATTGGAAATTATCCAACACCAGAGAAATGAATTGACAATGAACGACTTGAATTAAAGGTAATTTAATACAAAATACATATGATACAATTAGGTGATCAAAGTTTACTGTATAAAAGTAATTTCATTATTCTAGTAATGGTGCCGTAATATTTAATATGCAACCTAACAAATGTAAGGTGGGAAATTTATGTATCGTATACAGTTTAAAATCGTATAATGTAAGGATATTTTTGGGTGTATGGACCAATACATTTTAACAAAAGGAGACATTATTATGAGAAAATTATCGTACCGTGGATTAGGAATTGTTCTTGGTGTAGCGGTTGGCACAAGCGTAGGAGTAGCTATTAATCAAGTAGCGATTAGTATTCCTGTCGGTATCGTGTTGGGTTTAGTCTTCGGTTCCATTTTAGACAATCGGAGTAATAGGTAGGAAATTGTCTTATTAGACTTAATGGGGGAATAAAAATGGAGACTATTAATGAACTGACATCACTTGAAGATTGGCGAAATGCATGGAATTATTCGATGAATTCTCCAATATTGGTCTATAAACATAGCACATCTTGTTTAATCAGTGCTAGAGCTTTTAAGCACCTAAAGTCTTTCCAAAGGGCAGAGGAAGATAAAATAGATTGCTATATGGTGAAGATTATTGAAAACAGAAGAATATCCAATGAGATTGCAGATGACACAAACATTCCTCATAAATCCCCTCAAATCCTCCTCATTGATAAACAACAAATTTTATGGAATACATCACATTGGAAGATAACAGAACATCATATACGGAAAGCAGTTGGTTAATTATCGTAATAGGGTGTGCAGGTAGGTTGTTAGAAGATTAAAAAAGACAATTTACGAAAAAGAACTCCCATACTTATGGAAGTTCTTTTTTACCTAATATCAACAATAAACATTAAGATGGAGGTTATTTGTTTATTATTTATCTTATCCTGTACATATCATGATTATATTTTCATCTGGATCACTGACTGTAAAATATGAAAAATCTTGAAATCTTATGATGCTAGATAGATTTTTAAAACCCAGGCTATTCACGTATTCATATGATTCATCAATATTATCAGTATGGAAATTAAACAACGGATACGGTGAGGGCGCTACTGTTTTTATTTCTCCTGATGGTCCTGCATCTAATGTCAAACCTGTATAATCGTTAATTCGCACATTATACACCGGCTTCGAAACTGTAGAAAGGTTATAATCTTGGTTAAGTAATTGGCAATACCATTTAACCGACCTTTCTAAATCACTTACATGGACAAAGATTGTGTTTATTTGGTTTTTAATTGGGCTAATCATTATTTTCCCACTCTCCTTTTATATGCTCCCTTTCAAAGGGTTCACTATATAAAACGAGATTGGGTTTGAAAACCTTACATGTATTTTAAAAAATATTGTAGAAATATTTTGCATTTAATTTAACTTCTAATTCATTAGCGGCCAATTTCATCAAGTCCCAAGCGAAACAATAAAACTTCCAATAAGTTACTTTCCCCTCACTGAATTCAACGTAATGAACATTGTTTAAATATAGTTGATTATCTAACTTCCTTTCTAACTCAACAATAACTGGACGACCCCATAGCATTTTATACTCGGCCACGATTGTCTCTTGGTTGTGAACAATTTCCTTCCAATCGCTTAAAGAATTTTTCTTAGTTTCTTCAATTCCAAATTCTATTCCAGAATGTGTTATATCTGTAACTATATTTTCATCTAATATTGAGGATATTAAAGTGGTATCCTTATTTCTGAAACCTTCGAGCATTATATTTATAGTGTGGTCAGGTTTAACTTTCTCAACGTGAGATCTTTGAGTAGTTATATCTGTAATTTTGGCATTATACTTTTCTAGCTTACTTCTGGTTCTACTTAAATTAGTATGTATAGCACCTTCTGTAGTACCTATAATTTCTGCCACTTCTTTCCCCTTATAACCAAACGCTTCAGTAAGAATTAGGCTGACATATTGAGTAGGAGATAAAATATTCATCAAAACTTCTAAGTTTTCAATTAAATGAAGATCATTTTCGGATGACTCATCAATTACATTCTGTTCATCTAAAGGGTTATAAGTCAGCTTATTCTTTCTTATTTGGTCAATCCATAAGTTGGTGGCGATTCTAAATAAATAAGATTTCGACTTAACAGGTTGATAAAGTTTAGCAAGTACAGAGAGGGATTTTAGTAGAGTATCTTGTACTAAGTCCTCCGCATCCCAGGGAGATTTGGTAAGGTTATAACAATATCCCCATAAATCTGAACGATGAGGTTCAATTTTCGCTTTAAACTCTCTCTCGATTTCCCTTAAATCCCGACTCAGACTACTAAGATTATCTATTGGCATTAATCCATAACCCCTTCTATTAAAGCGATAGTATTTATATTAAATATTAACATAACACCTAATCTTTTTTATTGGCTCTATATAAAAAAGACATTAAAACACCAGCCAACAAAGTTGACTGGTGCCTGTTTTAAATATTTCCCTGATAAGCTTCTTCTAATTTTTCAATATCAAATTTCTTCATCTGAAGAAACGTTTTGGTTAATCGTTCTTTTTGTTCACCTTCTGCCTTAGACAACATTTCACCCATCACTTCGGGCCATATTTGCCAAGAGACCCCGTAAGAATCCTTTAACCAACCGCATTGTTCTGCTGAAGGGTCCGTAGAAAGCTTCCCCCAATAGTAATCTATTTCTTCCTGTTGCTCACATTTAACTAAAAGTGAAATAGCTTCATTAAATTTAAAGTCATGTTCTTGTACGCTGTCCATAGCTGCAAACCATTGATTTTCAAGCATAAAATCAGTAAACATCACTGTTCCCTCTTGATCTGGTTCCATACCTTTTGGATAACGAGCGATTAATCCTCTCTTTGTATCGTTAAATACTGAAAGATAAAAGTCGCTCGCTTCTTCTGCTCTGCCAGCCATATCTTGAACAAACATCATTGATGGAATGATAAATGGACGTTCTTCACCTTCTGGATTAGTTAAAATAAATTGCCATGACAGACCATATTTATCCTGAATCCAACCATAAAGCTTACTAAATGGATATTCTTGCAATTCCATAAGTGGAGTTCCGCCTTCTGCAAGCTGATCCCATAGCCACTTTAAATTTTTTTCAGCATTAGCATCTTTAGAAGGATCAAAATTAACCATAAACGAAATGGAGGGGTTAAATTTAAAATGCGGCCCACCATTTATAGCCATAAACGAAAAACCCGCTAAATCAAAGGAAACTATACTGCTATCTCCAGATGGCGTATCGTTAACGGTAGATAAACTAGTAATTTCTGAATCCGGAAAGATATTCGTATAGAACTCTGCCGCATCGATTGCTTGGTCATCAAACCATAAGTGCGGTACAATCTTTTGATTCATCATAAATTAATGCCTCCTAAGATTTTACTTTCGCTAGGCGTTCTTCGAGACGATCCCAAGTTTGCGCGATACCTTCAAGCATACCCATATCCATGACCGTATTGAGTCCTTCTGCAGACGCATATTCTACGCGGTTAACCAGTTTCGTTTCATCCCCTAAGTCAATAAATTCCACTACGACCTCAGAAGCCGGTAATTCCTCATCGATATTCCCATCAACGTCTGAAAAATAATCTGTATATGCAATCATTTCTGGCTCTATGATGTCTTTGTAAATGGCTTTGCCGCAAGATTCCATGCCGTAATAGTCTCCTTGATTTCGATCAACACACTTCATACAATAATGCCAGGTCCCACCTGGTCGAAAATCAATCTCACAATAAGGTAACTCCCAGCCAACAGGGCCCCACCAATGCTTAAGGTGTTCAGGTTCTTTAAACATTTTAAATACAAGATCACGCGGTGCCCCAAATGTACGCTCGAGTATTAAGACTCGATCTCCTTCTACTCTTGAACTAACATCTTGAATTGACATCATAACGCCTCCATTAATAAATTAATTCAAAGGTTTTTTCCCTTGTAATACATCTAGATAATCATCCAACCGATCCATACGTGCTTCCCACATCTTACGGTAAGAGTCGAGCCATCGATCTATTTCCTGAAACGATTCTGCTTTTAATTTATAAATTCGACGATTGGCCTCAGGTTGAACTTCAACAAGCCCCGCTTCATTTAATACTTTAAGGTGCTTTGATGTCTGAGGTTGGTTGAGTTCAAGTTTCTCTGCGATTTCTCCGACTGATTGTGGCTCTTTTAGTAATAAATCAATAATATCCAATCGATTAGAATCTGCTAGTGCACTAAATGTTTGTTCGTTCATGTTGATCAGCTCCTACTCAAAGTTTTTTACATCCAAATATTCAACAATCACTCAGCACTTTATTGGCCACCTCCAAATCAAAGGATGATTAAAGTGTATTCTAGTAGTTAATTATATTATTCCTTATAAGGAATATTCTTGTCAAGGAATATTTAATAATTATATTTAAATGCCATTTTCGATACAATATTAACTAGTTCAGTTTTATTCGATAAAAAATTCTTAAAACCGTTAGAATCAATCCAAATATAAAACCTACTACCAGTAGAATCATAGCTGCTGGGAATAGTCCAAATGCATCCAGTGTAGTTGAGCTGTTGTTCTGAAGTGTCGGAACTATAAAAAGTAACCAACCTATTAACACTACTGGTAAAGCTTGAGGTATTAAGCGAAAACCATATCTCCAAATAGGGTGCTTTAACCGTTTAACAGTCCACTTTTTACTTCGAAAGATGCCTCTAATACCTAATACCAAATAAAGTATTGTTAAAAAACCGAGTGAAAAATCAGCGACCTTAGGTAAAGACGTCCCTACTTCTGGTTGGTTTCCTTCAGTTATATTAATAATGCCAGAGCTAATCTCATAAGCATGCTCGAACGTTGGAGTGAAGCTATTAAGTAAGACGGCGACAGCATAGCCACTACTTGGAACGATATCTTGTTGTGATTGAAATGTAGAGATAGAACCACTATGAGAAATTCGTGGTGGTTTTGTACCTGACGTACTTAGTGACCAACCTAATCCATAGCGATTATTTTTTGTTTGTGATGCATATGATTCTTCGAGTAAACTTTGTGATAATAATGGGTCCCCACCAGCCGCTTTGCCACTATTCGTGTGCATGGCTAACCATTTGCCCATATCATGAGCGGTTGTAAAAATACTTCCCGAACCACTAAACATTTTCTCAAGCTCTGTCCATGGCATCGCCGTACCATATAGCGTGACATAACCTTGAGGAATACTAGTTTCATGATAAATATCACCTGAGTTTACTAACGATATGGAGTCTCTCATCTCAAGTGGTGAGAAAATATTTTCAGTTAAATAATCATTAAATGACACTCCGCTAACTTGCTCGACCAAATAAGCTAAAACCCAGTAATTTGCATTACTATAAAAATAATTTTCACCAGGATCCGTTTTTAATTCCCAGTTTTGCAAACGTTCAACGCCCTCTTTAAGTGTAAAAGCCGGCCCAACAATGGTGGGATTAGGCAAACCAGATGTATGACTTAAAAGGTGCCTTACTGTCACCTGGTCCCACCGATTATCTGAAATGGTTAGATTTGATAGATAACTGGTTATAGGTTCATCTAATTCAACCTTACCTTCATCGACTAGTTGTAATACCGCGAATGCAGTAAACGGTTTCGTTCCTGAAGCCAAACCAATTTTAGTATTAGCGGTCAGTTGGTTACCTTCAGAATCATGACCATAACCTTTTTCATAAATTAACTCACCGTCTTTGACAATGACAACGGCAGCGCCAGGTAACCCATTTTGATCCAGATATTGTTTAACGTATTCGTCAACATCAGTTGTAGTAATTGAATCTGCTGCGTGAGCTAATGGTGCAGACCATAGATTGACTAATAATAAGGTGAATAAAAACCAAACACTTATTTTTTTAAACATGATTATTCCCCAAATTCTTTTGTTTAGTTTATAGACGATTATTAGACATAAATGTTACATGTTATTTTCGGCCACTGTTATAACCTTCTTCTTATATCAATTAGTTATTTAGAATGGAGGTTCAGTCTTATTAATGTGATGCTTCGACATTTCCATTTCTAAGATTGGGGCGATCTGTTTCGGGGGATTTGCTACTTTACGAAATGCTTGTAGTGCTTCTTCTGATGCCCATGATTCAAAATTGTTGATTCGTGCAGGGTCAACCAGGTCAGCAGTTATAGCTAGATCAAGACATCCAGGAGTTTGCCTTGCACGGTTCATTAAATCTTCATGCGCCTTAACAACTTCGTCACGTTTACTCGGTTCGACTGTATACCATCCAGCTATAATAATTTTTGGTGTACTCAAATAAAGACCTCCTTATTATATTGACTTTGTTGACATATAATTTTCTAACTGGGTAAAGGTTCCTGAAAACCCCTCTTTAAACATTTTTTGTGATAGTTTGAAGGTTTTAATCTCTTCTTCAGTTGCAGAAACTGGAGTTCCTGTCATCATAAGGATCGTTTTTCCATCAAGCTCCTGGAACGTATAGGTATTCTTAATTTTAAGTGGCCAGTTTTCATTAAAAGGTGCCCGAACAACATTACCTTCTTCATCAGAAAAATAACTCGTATAAATGAGTTTTTCTGGTACAATCATTTCATTGTATTCAAATTTCACCCACATTACATCACCGTCAACAGGTTTCTGACTGTAATGAAAGACACCGCCTGGACGGAAATCCGCTTTAGCAACTTGAAACACCCATCCCTCTGGTCCCCACCAATTTTGTAGATGTTCTGATTCGGTGAATGCCTTAAACACCAGTTCACGTGGAGCATTGAAAGTATGAGTTAATTCAACCTGAGTTCCCATTTTAATTCCTCCTAGATTTTTATTGAGAATCCTTAAGATAATCTTGTAGATACCACAAAAAATTTCACCTACTACGTTAAGATTAATATTTCACAAAAGGAATATACGATTATAGCAATATTCCTGCCAAGGAATACTTTATTAATATTAGGATTCTTATAAACTATAAAATAATAGTTTGAAGTTTTTAGACCTAGATTTTTTGAGGTTCTAATTTATTTGATTTCCTCAGTTAATTCTAAGATAATTCCTTCTGGCCCACGAATGTAGCAAAGTTTATAAGAGTTCTTATAATTTTGTATTTCACCTATGAGAGTTGCACCTTCACTCTCAATTTTAGAAACAATAGCTTCAATATTCTCAACTGCAAAAGCAATATGCCTGATGCCTAACGTATTGGCCAAAGGCTTCTGGATGCCATTTTCATCCTTAGGGTTATAAAATTTTACTAGTTCGATATTCGCTTCTCCATCTGGTGTCCTTAGCATAACAACTTCTTCTTTAACATCTTGAATACCGATGATTCGCTCCACCCATTCACCTTCCACTTCGCCTTCACCCATTAACTCAAGACCAAAGTTAAGGAAGAATTTTTTCATTACAGGAAGGTCATTAACAATGATACCCACATGATCAATTCGTGTTACTTTCATATTCAATGTACCTCCTTTCAAAATAATGTTGGATAATTTTATCTATTTACAACGAGTTTATAGACTATCATTCAGTTTAATTATTGAGACTTTTACTTCTACTTTATCTATTATAAGTACACATCAATAATACCTTTAAAAATAGTAGTTTTTTACGATAAATTATAGTTTTGGATTTATTTGATCATGAAAAAACCATTAATTTAATAAATTATATGATTCAGTATCACAAACAAAAAAATAGCCTAAATTCTCTATTCTATAAAGAACTTAGGCTATTCATTAGGTTTTATTTTACGCCCTCGGAGGGAATCGAACCCCCATCGTAAGAACCGGAATCTTATGTGTTATCCGTTACACCACGAGGGCAAAGTCAATTTGAAATGCATTTGTAATTATACTTCTACTTTGGTTATAATTCAAGCATACTTTCAAGTACATATAAATAAAATATGACACGTTTATTTCCTTATTTTAATGGGAAAATTGTTTGTGTATATCTACGATTTATTTTGTTTGACCTTTATTGACCAAAAGGGTAAGATAAAAGTGTAGAAATAATTAAGGTTGTAGAAGGAGGAAATGAGAATGAATTTAATTCCTACAGTTATTGAACAAACGAACCGCGGAGAACGTGCTTATGATATTTACTCTCGTTTACTTAAAGACCGCATTATTATGCTAGGTGGTCCAGTTGATGACAACGTTGCAAATTCAATTGTTGCGCAAATGTTATTCTTAGCAGCTGAAGATCCAGAGAAGGATATTTCCTTATACATTAACTCACCTGGTGGTTCTATCACCGCAGGTATGGCAATCTACGATACGATGCAGTTCATCAAGCCAAACGTATCAACTATCTGTGTAGGTATGGCAGCATCTATGGGTGCTTTCCTACTTGCAGCTGGTGAGCCTGGAAAACGTTATGGTCTGCCTAACAGTGAAGTAATGATTCACCAACCATTAGGTGGAACTCAAGGTCAAGCTGCTGATATCCAAATCCACGCAAAACGTATTGTTGAAATGCGTGAGAAACTAAACCAGATTCTTTCTGAACGTACTGGTCAGCCATTAGAAGTTGTTGAACGCGATACAGATCGTGATAACTTCATGTCAGCTGAAAAAGCTAAAGAATACGGTTTAATCGATGAAGTTATGCAAAAATAATTGATTGAAAGTCAGACCCGCGAGCGAATCGCGGGTTTTTTCATGTTCAAATGTCTCATATTTTGAGGGCAATGTCCTATAAACGGACCTCATTGTCTCATAAATGAAGCCCGATACCCCGTTTCGACAAAATTCGATTCCTAATCAAAGGCGATTATGTCCCAAAACGCATACAAAGTGTCCCAAAAAGCGAAAAACTTTTGCGTTACAACGCAAAAGTTCTCCTAATTAAATCGCATTAACTGGATTAACGCGATGTTTGGTTATTAAACTAACTAAAACGAATGCTATTAACGAAATAAAAACAGGTAGTGTCACCGTGTGAACGCCTAATAAGTTGCCATAGGCTTCATTATAAAAATGAATACCCATATACGAACTTATACCTGCGATCATTGAGGCAATTGCTCCGTACTTATTTCCCCTCTTCCAATAAAGCCCTAACACGACTGGCCAAATAAAGGCCGCTTCAAGTCCGCCAAACGCAAATAAATTTAAGAAAATAATAAAGTCAGGCGGCTGGATGGCCATTAGAAACACGATGATACCGATCACAGCTGTCACTCCAAAACTTACTTTCTCAACGTGCTTTCGAGTCGCTTCAGGTTTGACGTAATTAATATACACGTCCTTCACCACGGAAGAACTTACCAAGAGTAACAGTGAATCAACCGTCGACATAATCGCTGCGAGTGGTGCAGCTAGAACGATTCCAGCCAACCATCCAGGCAGGACCTCAAGTGCAATCAGCGGGATGACTTGATCGGCTACTTCAATCCCTGGTAGAACAGGCCTTGCGAATACACCGATTAAGTGCATGTTTAACATAATAAACCCAACAACAATCGTCCCAATTATTAACGCTCTGTGCATGGAACGCGAATCTTTATATGACATCGCACGGACAGCAACTTGCGGAAGTCCGACAACTCCAACTCCCACTAATATCCAAAATGAGGACACATAGAGAGCTGATAAATTCCCGTCATGACCATAAGGCGTCACTAAATTAGGGTTTTCCGTTCTTAAATCAGTGAATATTTGATCGAGGCCTCCGCCAGCAATCACAACACCAATTAATAACAACAACGTTCCGAAAAACATCACGATCCCTTGTAGCGTATCGGTAATGGATACGGCACGGAAGCCTCCAATAATCACGTAAATAAGTACCGCAACTGCAAATATAAATAACGCACCTATGTAGCTCAAACCGGTGATTGATTGAATTAAATAAGCCCCACCAATCCACTGCGCTGCCATAGCTGAAAACAGAAAGATCATAATACTTGCAGCAGCAAGAATCACAACTGTTTTACTTTCATATCGTCCTTTTAAAAAGTCCGTTAACGTAACGGCATTATAGCGTCTTGTGACGATAGCAAATTTTTTACCTAAAATAAGTAAAACAAAATACCCTGTTGCAACCTGCGTCATCGCAAGGAGCACCCAGCCAAGTCCAATACTATAAGCTGCCCCTGGACCTCCTAAGAAGCTCGAAGCACTTCCGTATGTAGCCACCATGGTCATGGCGAGTACGAGCCCTCCGAGTTCACGGCTTCCAATAAAGTAATCGCTTAAAAATGACTTCGACTCTTTTAACTTTCTATTCGACCAAACTCCAATAAGAAAAATAAGAACTAAGAAAGCTAATAAAGGTATTAAAACATCCCAATTCATTCTGTCTGTTCCTCCTCCCCGTCATCTAGAGGAACATCTGTTAATAAAAATTTAACCGTTAAGATGACAAGTACAACCATTACGAGAAAACCAACGATGCAACTCCAGAAGAACCATGCTGGAAATCCCAATATATATGTATATTCTTCAGGAGACTTACTACCTAATCCATATGCAAAGCCGTACCACCAGAGGATATTAATCAAGGCCAGCACGACACCTATGAGCGCTTCACGATGAGCAATCCGAAAGCGCAGGTCCTTTCTCATATCCATTCCTCCCCTTTTGTCTGACTACATTATATCACGGAAACCGAAGTAATAAAGTGTAAGATTTCGCCTGAAGCACCATTGTATAGTACAATTCGGGTAGACTGACGTACAGGAGTGAGAGAAGTCGATATGGATATTACTAAAGATTTACCACAGAACATAACAAAATTGATTGATCAATATAAGCTAACGAATGAAACGGACTTTGACCACCTGGTTGGAAATGGCGGCTATATCCCGCAAAATCAAGATGTGCTCATTGACTTAATTGTCGCCATCGCTCAAGGAAAAAACATCTTACTCAAGGGACCAACTGGATCAGGTAAAACAAAGCTTGCTGAGACCTTATCAGCCCTCTTCAACCAACCACTATTTAGCGTGAACTGCTCAGTGGATTTAGATGTTGAAAGTTTTGTCGGGTTTAAAACGATTGACTATAAAGATGGCAAACAGGTGATTGATTTTGTGCCTGGTCCCCTCGTTCAAGCGATGAAAAATGGTCACTTTTTATATATTGATGAAATTAATATGGCGAAGCCTGAGACTCTTCCCGTGATTAATGGCGTGCTCGATTACCGCCGCCAGATAACCAACCCACTCACAAACGAAGTGATTAAAGCTAAAGAAGGCTTTAATGTCATTGCCGCGATAAACGAAGGATATATCGGAACGACACGTTTAAACGAAGCTCTTAAAAACCGCTTCATTGTTATTGATGTCTCGTACCTTCAAGGTGAACAACTTAAAAGTCTCATTAAAGATCATACGAATTTAAACGACGACAAACTCATTAACCAGTTTGCTCAGTTATCACAAGATCTGATTTCGGCAACTGAGCAAGGCAAAGTTTCAGAGGATGCGGCTAGTATTCGTGCGTTACTTGATGCTTGTGATTTAAGCGAAATGATTCCACCTAAGCGCGCGATTAAACGCGCCATTACAGATAAATTAGAAGATGATCGAGAAAAAGATGTTGTTCGAAACTTAGCTGATATGTTGTTTGGATCATAGGAGGTTCTTATGAAGTTTGATAAATCGATTGTCGATGCGAAACGTTTTACTGAGCTACAGGACTTAGCCTCTGTTTTATCAAAAGTTCCTGACCTGGAGTTTGATTACCAATATGGTCACTATATTAATGTTAAAGACCGAAAGATTTCAGCAAGCCACTTTTGGGATTATTTTAGTGAGGAAGAACGACATGCGGGGTATAAAACCGACGTTTGGCTTAGAGCCCTAGGGACAATGACACAAACTAATTTGAAGGATGTTAATGAGTTTAACAAATTTATTGAAGAGTCATCCATTCCTAATTTCGCAACAGAGCTTTTTACGTTATTAGAAGATTTGAGATTAGAAGAATTTATTCGAAAAACGCGTGTTGGCACAGTTTCATTTTTCCAAACACGACATCAGGCCTACAGACGTTATTTTAAAACACAATTGCAAACAAATGTCACGCGTAATTACCCGACAGACGAATTGTTTTGTATGATTTATCTAAAGTTAACGTCAAATTCACCTTTCGAGTCGTTTCCAAATGCGAATCAAAAGCAAAGAAATACTTTAGAGCAACTACAGCCCTACCTTTTTCAGTCATTTGAAGCGAAATCGACACGTGATATTGTAAATTTAACGATGAAAATGATTACGATGATTCAAGCGGATTATCAGGATGCTGTGAACCGTTATTTTGTTATGCCAATTAAACATGAAGCCGATTTTCAAAATAATTTATTGTTTGATGAACTAACGAGAACGGATTCACTTTCAAATGATGACCAAGAGGATGTTAATGACCAAGACGAAGTCATAGATGAGAAGTTTTCTACTTGGCATCGTGAAAATGAAAATAGCGATAGGTCGCAAAGCTTCCTAAGATATGAGCTTGATCAAGGGACGAAATCGAATATATTAGGTGACGGGGCACGCGAAACTGAAGAAGGCGATCAAGCCATGGCGATTGTGCAAGGCTTCTCGTCTGAAAGCCAAGAATATGATTATTCTGATTTAGAAAACTTAGATGAAAAGAAACAGCAAAAGTCTGGAGAAACGGGGCGTTATGGAAAGGATCATCTCAAAGCCACGAAGCAAGACGTAGACCCTTCTACGCCATCCGTTGATGACGTTCATCAATACGAAGAGATTGTCAAAGAGATTCAAGCAGAAAAACTAAAGCTAAAGCGAACGATTGACCAGGCGCTTGAGCATAAGCAAAATGCAGCGAGAAACCACCTCATATCGGGCAGGTTATCTAAAAAACAATTACTGCCATTAATCATTGATGATGACCCAAGAGTTTTTTATAAGAAAGATCAGAAGTCGAAAGACATTGATGCCGTGTTCACGTTACTAATTGACTGCTCTGCCTCCATGATGAACAAAATGGCAGAAACTAAAAAAGCCACTGTTTTATTCCATGAAGTTTTAAAAGAGCTAAAAATCCCTCATAGCATTATTGGATTTTGGGAAGACGGATTTGAATCAGACGATGCACAGCAGCCTAATTATTTTCATAAAGTCATTCATCAACATGACTCTCTCAATCCTAAGTCAGGACCTGAAATATTGCAACTAGAGCCGCAAGAAGATAACCGGGATGGGTTCAGTATTAGGGTGGCAGCTGAAGAACTCATGCAGTATCAAGCAGAGCATCAAGTGCTATTAGTCTTCTCAGATGGTGAACCATCCGCTTACAACTACAGTGAGAATGGTATCATCGACACACACGATGCCGTACTTAATGCGCGCAAGAAAGGTCTCGATGTCATTGGAGTTTTCTTATCTGAAGATCCGATAACGGAAGTCGAAGAATTACTCATGAAGAATATTTATGGTCGTGAGCATTTGTTAGTCCAAGGGCTAGAAGAGTTGCCAGATGCCTTATCTTTTTTATTGAGGAAAATTTTAATTTCTGCTATTAAATAATTTAAGCACGGAACACTCGATGACGAAGTGATCCGTGCTTTTTTTGCAAACTTGACGTTAATCACTCAAAACTTGCCGTAAGCACCCTCTTACGATACATTCTGAGCAGCGTCAGTTTCCTCTTTCTCATCTGGCATAAGGTAACTGAACAAAATCCCGAATATTGCTGCAATGAAGAACGTTGTAAAACGGGATGTCATCATTTCTTCTAGTGGCGTGCTGATCCAAACAATCGTTGAAATTAGACCGGCTAAAATCGTTGCGATCACGCCTGCACTCGAGTACTTTTTCCAGAAGAAGGTCATCAATATGGCTGGTGAAAGTGTACATCCGACGCCGGCCCACGCCCAGCTAACAACAAGGTATAATAACGAATCAGAAACTAACGCAATGACCATTCCAATAATACCGAACACTAAAACTGAAAAACGTGATAGCCATAGAAGTTGTTTTTCTGTTAGCTTAAAGCCTAATGCTTTATGAATAATGTCTTCACTAACCGACCCTGTGACAACTAATAGCTGCGAGTTGGCTGTTGTGATAATGGCGGCCAAAATCCCGGCTAATAGTAACCCAGCAATCCAGTTAGGCGTTAACTGAAGAATCATAGTAGGAAGTATTGTTTCAACATCGGCAAAAGACCCTTGCTGATACATTGCGATAGCGGTAATCCCAATCATAAAGGCACCACCATAAGCGAGGATTGTCCAGACAATCGCAACGATGGTCCCCTGTCGTACTTCCTTTTCATTCTTTAGTGCCATAAAACGAGCGCTCAACTGCGGCTGCCCACCTAAAAAACCAAAGAACCAGGCAAAATTACTAAAGAATAAAACACCTAAAGAAAAGCCAGTTAATCCGCCAAACCACGAATCAAATGAGCTTCCTGCTGTTTGTAATGATTGTGAAATCGATAAATCATTGGCATTAATATAAAATAAAGCCAGAATCGGTAAAACGACTAACGTGATGACCATCATGACACTTTGAATCATATCTGTCCATACGACTGAAATGAATCCTCCACCGAAAGCAATTAAAATGATAATGACCGTTGCAATGACGATTCCAACAGTCGGAGGTAAATCAAACGTGATTAAGAACATTTTCCCGGCCCCGGCCATCTGCGCTCCTACATAGAACATTAAGAAACCTGCAATTAAGGTACCAGCTAGCCAGCGAATTAATTTTGCCTTCTGACCAAATCGTTTCGCTAAGTAATCGGGAAGCGTGAGTGCGTTATACTTGTCTGTTTCTTCCATAAATTTTTTCGCTAAAAATAACCAAGCAAAGATAATACCAAGTGCAATTCCGACAGCTACCCAGACTCCTGAAAGTCCTGAAGCAAATACGAATCCTGTAAATCCTAAAAGCAACCATGCAGACTCCCCAGTTGCACGTTCAGAAAAGGCAAGTGCCCAGCCAGGAAGTTTTTTACCACCAAGCAGGAAATCATTTTGCGTCTTACTTTGTTTACTATAGATGTAACCAATCCCCAGTATAATCAAACAATAAATAATAAACTCGGTTATTATAATCCCCATCGTATCCCTCCAATTTTATAATTCCGTACCAACGTTTAATTCTTTAGCACGCTCATATATATCTGACGCGCATACGACATCAAACAATGCCATACCAGTGGACTTAAAGATCACACTCCCTTCTTCGTAATTCAGTTGATTGGATTGAATACCGTTTTTAATAACTGCGGAAAAATTTTGGATCTGGGATTCATGAATGGTGCCATGTTTAATTGGATTAATGACATCCCCTGATTCTTTTTTTGCATCGTGAGAATCTATATAATAAGCTTGTGCTGACCTAAATAAGCTATTTGGAAACTCTTGCATCGCCGGCTGGAATGATCCTACACCTATGACCAACTTGCCATAGTACAGTGATTCATCTTCTGGTAAGACGGGTGTTTTAGAAGTTGTCGCCGTAATGATGACATCTGAGTCACGAACGGCATTTTCAACTGTCGAACAAATATGAAGTCGAGTTTCTGGATTTAAATGAGGCCTGAGTTGTTCAATGAAATCAGGGACTTTATGTAATGATCGATTATAAAAATAAATATCCGTAAAATCCCGTTCTGAGCATGCTGCTAGAGTTTGATAATATCCTTGTACACCTGTTCCAACCACAGCTAGTGTTTTAACAACTGGTTTAGCTAAGTGACGAACAGCAGAACCACCAATCGCACCCGTTCTTAGTCCAGTCAAAAAAGCCCCGTCCATCATCGCTTGTATAGACCCATTATCTTTATCATTTAAAATGACTAAACTATGAAGTGTTGGATGAGTTTGATTGTGAGGAAACGATGTCACTAATTTTGTTCCAATACTTGCACTCGAAATGCAAGGCATTAAAATCAACGTATTGTCACCATCAGGAATTTGAGATCTTGTGGGCATCTTAAAGTTCCCTTCCTCATATTGCCAATACGCTTCATCAATCGAATCAATCACATCCGTCATCGTGACGCACTTCCAAATATCCGTTTCATTTAAATACTTCATTGGACATCCTCCTTTAAACAACGGCTCCTTCAATGACCAATTCATTCGTCTTAAATCTCTCAAACTTAAGAGGTGATAGATTAATGGTTTCATATCGGCCGTTTATAATTAACTCCGCGAGCCCCTGCCCGACTGCTGGTGCTTGCTGCATCCCGTGTCCACTAAATCCGCAAGCAAGATAATAACCTTTCAATTCAGGATGCTCTCCAATAATGGCATTCTGGTCTTTAGTATTATGACTGTACATCCCAGCCCAGCCGCTTATAATTTTAGCTCGTTCAAAATTAGGAACGCGGTTTGCTAGAATCGGCCACAACGTTTCTTCGAAGAATGACCGCTTCCACGTAAAGTCGATACCAGGTTTTACTTTTTCAGAATAACCTGTAATCAAACTGTCTCCTTCATGCCTAAAGTAAACACCTGTAGGGTCTACGGTTAATGGCAATGGTTTCTCTAATGGTTCAGCAATATCATACTGAATGATTTGCCTTTTTAATGGAACGATCGGAAGTGGGTATCCACTGTTTTCACTAATGATTTGAGCCCACGCCCCAGCGCTGTTAATCACGATTGGTGCAGAGTAAATCATACCGTCTTTAGTTACGACGCCTGTTACATGGCCTTTCTCTTTGTTTACGGAATAAATCTCATCTTGTACATATTGACCACCTAATTCTTTAACTTTTTTCACATAACCCTGCATCACAGAATAAGGGTCCAGGTAGCCATCTTCAGCGCAGTATAAACCACCTGTTAGGTCATGCGTGTTCACTTCTGGAATAATGTTTTTAAGTTCCTCAGGGGTTAATAGCTCCGAAGGCACGCCGTATTTCTGCTGAAGCTTGGCTTGCTTTTCTAATTCACTAAGAGTTTCATGTTCAGCTAAAAATAAATAACCTCTTTGTTTAAAATCTATTTTGGCTTTTTCTCCACCTACTGCCATATCTTCGGGGAACGTTTTATATTTTTGTAGACTATAGCGGCTAATTTTGACATTAATCTCGGTTGTGAAAAGCTGCCTAATTCCACCTGCACTTCTTGGTGTGGCTGCGAATTCATAGACAGGATCTTTTTCAAAAATCGTGATGTCACCTTGAAAACCATCTTTTAATAAATGATAAGCAATGCTTGACCCAATAACGCCGCCACCTATAATAATAAGATCACTCTTCTGATTCATCGTAAGCCCCCTTGCGTTAAACTGAATTTTCTGATTATATTAAACTTACACGTTAATTATTTTGATTTCTATGTTGATTTTTAACAGAAAATGAGCTCGAATTTTTGCGATGACAAGTTAATAGAATGTTATAGATTGAGAAAGAGACCATATAAGTGAGGTGGTTATGATCGAAGGCTTAGTGCAGTCTGCACAAAAGATTGTGAAAGCGATTTCAAAACAATCTCCATTTCCTATTAGTCTAACGGACGAACACGGTAAAATTATCGGAGATTCAAATCAAGAACGAATTGGTACCATCCACTCACCTTCAAAGAAAGTCATTTCGCTTAAAAAACCCGTTAAATTCGATGAAGAGACGGTTAAACAGTATGACAATGTCCTGCCTGGTATTGCCGTGCCGTTAACGTTCGGCTATAAAACAGTTGGAGTATTAGGTATTATCGGTGACCCTGAAGAAGTTGAACCTTATGCTCTGTTACTCAAAAACTATGTCGAAATGCTTTGGAAAGAAATCTATCAATCACAACAAGATTCATTATACTCCCATACAATTGAACGATTTGCCCAGTATGTTCTATTAAATAATGAGCTAGACACAGAACAGACAAGGCAATACGCTAGTGATTTAAAGATTTCGATCGAGCAAAAGCGTATCGTCGTCATCATCACGCTGAATCGTCCGATTATCTATTATGCTGAACAAACTCTTACCCCAATTGAACAAAAAAAGCTCGAGATTACGTCTATCGTTAGAGATTTCTTTCATGCCAAACATGATCTTTGTACATTTATTAGTTATGAAAAGCTAGTCTTATGGAAATCAGTTGTTTCAGACAAACATATAGACCAATTTGCGAGCACCTTCCATTATCAAGCATCTAAATGTCAGCAGTGCTTAAGTGATTTACAAATTCCCACCTGTTTTTCTGCAGGAACAGTAAGTCATTCACTTTATACACTACATCAATCATACCAACGAGCTGAAAAGTTGTTTCGACTCGCTCATCGATACAACGTTTCAGGAGAAATTTATCATTACCACAACTGGGAGGTACTGTCCAAGCTTATACCAGAAGATATTAATCTAGAAACATGGGATTACTTCGAGAACTTTTTTTCAAATTTTATCAATCGAGAGGATTTTGTAGAGCTTGCGAAATGCTTCGTCCAATACTGTGACCACCAGATGAATGTGAGCCGGGCTGCTAAAAGTTTATATATTCACCGTAATACACTCACTTATAGACTTAAAAAAATTGAGCAGCTTACTTCTCTAGATATCAACGATTTTTATGATTGTTCGATTTTGTATATGTTTATAAATTTCTATTTAACATTTACAAAATATTCGGAATAATCTATAATTATATATGTAGAGGAGATCCCTTCCTCTGAACACTTTTAGCATAATTGCATCTGGCACTGACCTGCATGGTTTGATGCAACAGATGAGATGCCAGTTTTTACTCCTTTTCCCGGGTAAAGACTGGCTTTTTTAACGAAGGAGGAATGACGGATGAATTTTGATTTTACCGATGAACAAATCATGTTACGCCAAACGACGAAACAATTTGTTGACAAAGAGATTAATCCTTTTATTCAAAAATGGGACCGGGAAGGTGCTTTTGATCCAGCCATTTGGACTAGACTTTCGGAACTGGGCCTTATGGGAGTGTGCATCCCAGAAGAATATGGTGGAAGCGGAATGGACTACAATTCTCTTGCAATTGTCTGTGAAGAGTTAGAACGTGGGGACACGACCTTTAGAACAGCTGTTTCGGTACATACAGGGCTGAATAGCTTAACGCTTTTGCAATGGGGAACTGAAGAGCAGAAGCAAAAGTATTTAACGCCTCAAGCGAAAGGTGAAAAAATAGGAGCTTATGGCTTAACCGAACCAGGAGCAGGCTCGGATGTCGCATCCATGCAAACAACCGCTGTTAAAGAAGGCAGCTACTATGTTTTAAACGGACAAAAGACATGGATTTCCCTATGCGATCAGGCCGACCACTTTTTAGTGTTTGCATATACAGATAAAAGTAAAAAGCATAAAGGAATCTCAGCATTTATCGTTGAACGTACGATGCCAGGCTTTTCCTCTAAAGCCATTAAAGGCAAACACGGAATACGTGCCGGTAATACGGGTGAAATTTTCTTCGATCACTTATATGTTCCGGAAGAAAACCTACTTGGAGAAGAAGGTGAAGGCTTTAAAATTGCGATGTCTGCTCTTGATAATGGCCGTTTTACAGTGGCAGCTGGAGCGTGTGGTTTAATTGAGGCTTGTTTAGAAGCTAGCGTGAAGTATTGTCATGAACGAAAAACGTTTGGAAAAGAAATTGGACAACATCAGTTAGTTCAGCAAATGCTTGCTAAAATGGAAGCAGGCCTTCAAATGAGCCGTCTGCTTGTTTACCGAGTTGGTGAGCTTAAAAATCAAGGCAAGCGAAATACACGCGAAGTATCGCTGGCTAAATGGCAAGCCTGTGATTTTGCGAATCAAGCAGCTGATGATGCTGTACAAATTCATGGAGCTTACGGCTTTTCTGATGAGTATCCAGTTGAACGTTATTTACGTAACTCGAAGGCACCTGTTATTTATGAGGGCACACGCGAGATTCATACGGTCATGCAGGCTAATTATGTGTTAGGTGAGCGTGAGGATAAACCATTAAACAAAATGCTTCCGGCCTGGCCGTTTGAATTAGAAGAGGTTAAATAGATGACTAACAGGACTCCCATTATGGAGTTCTGTTTTTTGGGGGGGAATTTACTGTAATTTATAAAATAAAATTGATACATGGGTGAGACAAAATGTAGCTGATTGATTTTAAGATCAATTATAAGTTGATCCTAAGCAGTCAAAATGCTGAGACTCCAGCAGAAACAACACGAGCTGAAAATCACGCCAAACGAACAGGAGTGAGTTTGGTGAAGTTAAAGCCGTGTCTGCGGAAAGCGAAGCATTTTGACACAGCTAAAAAATGGAGGAACTTTGTATATAGCATCATCTTTGCACCACACTTGGCGAGTAGCCTAAACACCGCGAAATTTCTTCTGAGGCTTGCTTCATTTGTAACTTAATCCACTCAAGATTTTCACCTTCAAAATGACTTGAAAGGCCGCTTACCGTCAAGGCAGCTACCACTTCTCTTTTATGGTCATAGAGTGGATAGGACAAACCCGTTGTATCAACATCTTGTTCACCCTCACTTTGGGCATAGCCTTGCAGCCTAATGGAGGCCAGCTCCTCAATTAGGGATTTTTTATGATGATTGTTCAGCTCATTTAGCCGAGTAAGTTGTTCATCTTTACTCATAAAAGCAAGAAGCAGCTTGGGGCCTGAACCGATATAAAGCGGGGAACTTTTACCTACTTTCGTATAAAGGCGTAGTGCTCTATTGCTATCGACCTTTTCAATGTACGTCGCGTGATTACCGTGAACAACAACTAAATGAACCGCTTCGTTAATTTCTTCTGCTAAACGTTTCATGAGCGGTTTGGCAATTTGCCGTAAATCCAATTGATGTGACACTAAATGACCAAGCTCTAAAAACTTCAGCCCAAGCTGATAACGCTGGTCATAAGCTTCCGTCCGCATCACATAGCCCATGGATTCCAGTGATTGAAGCATGCGGTAGGCAGTCGGTTTAGGCAGACCTGTCCTAACCGATATCTCTTTTAAGGATAGTTCAGAAGTCGTCTCGTTAAACAAATCGATAATCTTTAAAGCTTTTACGACGCTTTGATTCATGGTCAATCCCCTCAATCATGATATGTATAGATGAGGATGAGACTATATTGCCTCACCCCCATTGCCATTACGCTTTCGTCATTAACGGTGTTTCACTTCGGCTCTCTTTAATCGTAACTCCTCTAGCTCCCATTTCATCAATATAAGCACGACCTGGGACGATGCGTTCTGGTGGATAGACGCCTCGCTTCGTAATCGTACCGTTTCCGATCATTTGTGCGACAACAGAAATCGTGTTAGCTGTTGCTTGAGCCATGGCTGTGACATTTTTAACCCGATCTTTAAATGTCGTCATTTCATATTTGTACTCAACTGGCACGCCATGTTCCGTTCCACCGACAACAACTCTTAATAGTACCGCATCATCACGATCCTTTAATTCAACAATTGGTTCAATGACTTTTAAAAAGACATCCCTCGGCTTCACCTTTTGCCCATGAACATCAACTTCAAAGTCTTGACGAGTTAAGCCTAAATCAACGAGTAATTTAAACTTCTCTGCATGACCCCGGTAACGAATCGTCTTATACTCAAGCGTTTTAACGTTCGGGAATGAGTGAGGCAACGTCGAAGTCCCGCCTGACGTATGAAATGCTTCAAGTGGTCCGAACCTCTCAATGTGAAGCGTTTCAACTTCAGATAATGCCGGAACTTCTGTCTTTTCTCCATTTCGAATGATGAGCGCTGGGTCCGTGTAATGATCCATAAGCCCTTCCATTGAAAAAACATGATTGTACTCTAGCGGTGGTTCAGGCTGCACTGGAATACCGCCAACGAAAAGGCGAATTGACTCCAACTGACCGAGCTTACTAGAACCGTAGCCAGATAAAATATTAATCATTCCCGGTGCAACACCTAAATCTGGTATCACCGTCACATTTTTTGCTTGAGCTTCTTCATTTAAATCTAAAACTTTATCTGTAATATGGCCGATGTGACCCCCTAAATCAACCACGTGAGTCCCTACTTCAATTCCTGTCTTAGCAACGATTTCATTAAAACTATAAAATAACGCATTAATCGTAACGTCGTATTGTTTCATGAAATTGCCAAGCTCATCAGGATTACTCGCATCAACTTGAAATGCTTCTAGCTTATCTGAGTTTAATGTATCACATACTTGATTGGCTCTTGCCAAATCAATATCCGCTAACCCGACTTCAAATACTCCATCACTATTCACTAAATCCCTTGCCGCTTCTTTTCCCATTAATCCAGAACCTAATACAGCTACCTTCACGTACAAACTCCCCCTTTGGCTTAATGTTTATTCCACGTCTATTTGCGCGCGTTGTAATTTTCCACTAAAGTCAACGTATACAGCTTTCCATTCTGTAAAGACATCAAGTGCAGCTTGGCCAGAGTCGCGATGACCATTACCCGTACCTTTTGTTCCACCGAATGGTAAATGGATCTCAGCTCCAGTCGTACCAGCATTGACGTAGACAATTCCAGTGTCTAAATCGCGCTGCGCTTTAAATACCTTGTTGATGTCCTGAGTAAAAATCGAACTTGATAAGCCATACGCCACATCGTTATTGACTTCAATCGCTTCGTCTAAATCCTTAACAGGTATAATCGATAGTACTGGGCCGAAGATTTCTTCCTTAGCAATGCGCATATCTGCTTTTACATCCGTAAATAGCGTTGGTGCAAAATAATAACCTTTACTTAACTCACCATCATTAAGCACCATGCCACCTGTTACCATGTTCGCTCCTTCTTCTTTACCAATTTGAATATATTTTTCGATTTTTCTTAAGCCCGCTTCATTAATAATGGGCCCGACTTTATTTTGTTCATCAAGACCATCACCAATGGTTAACTTCTGCATCTCAACTAGTAATCGCTCTTCAAGCTGATCTTTCACACTTTCATGCACGATGACCCTGCTACAAGCTGTACAGCGCTGGCCACTCGTACCATACGCACTCCAAATAATTCCTTGAACCGCTAAGTCTAAGTCAGCATCATCCATAACGATGACTGCGTTCTTACCACCCATTTCAAGCGATACTTTTTTAAGAAGCTGACCACACTTACCTGCAATCATTCGGCCAGTATCATTAGATCCAGTAAACGAAATGACGCGGATGTCTGAGTGTTCCACCATCGCATCGCCCACTTCTGAACCTGCACCAAACACGACGTTCACAACGCCTTTAGGTAGTCCTGCTTCTTCAAAAATTTTCGCCATTTCATAAGCCATCATAGGAGTTTCTGTTGCCGGCTTCCAAATGACCGCATTACCTGCCACAATAGCTGGGAATGACTTCCACGTAGCAATCGCAATCGGGAAGTTCCACGGTGTAATGATTCCGACGACTCCAACAGGGGCCCTTTGACTCATTGCAAATTTATCTTTTAGTTCTGCAGGTGTTGTATGTCCAAACAAACGTCTGCCTTCCCCTGCCATGTAAAACGCCATATCGATACCTTCCTGCACTTCCCCGCGCGCTTCTTCAATGACTTTTCCATTTTCCATCGTTAAGAGCTGAGAAAGATGCTCTTTACGCTCCTTCATCATATATCCGACTTTATATAAAACCTCTGCACGCTGAGGTGCCGGAACGAGGGCCCACTCCTTTTGAGCTTTCTTCGCCGCCTTTACAGCCTGATCTACATCCTCCTTACTCGATAACGGAACATCGATTAATTTTTCACCATTAGCTGGGTTGATAACTGGCGTAAACTGTTCTTGCTTCGACTCAACCCATTCTCCGTTAATAAAATTAGACAACTTTTTTTCTGTAACGAGTGCGTTAGACATACTTGATTCCCTCCATTTTTATTAATATTAATTGAGGTAGGACCTCAATTATTGACCACTATTATCGATGTATATTTCATACTTCCATCAATAATTCGTTCATTCGTCTGACTGCCTCTAATAATCGGTCTTTGGGATGAGAAAGGGAGATTCTAAAATACCCCTCTCCACTTGTTCCAAATACATTGCCAGGCGTTACGATCACACCTGTCTTTTCCATTAATTCTTCTGAAAAACCCATCGATGTAAAACCTTCAGGCACTTCAGCCCAAACATAAAAAGTACCTCTTGGCTTTTGGACTTTGATTCCCATATCATCTAAAGCACTAATGACATGATTCAATCGCTCTTCATAGATCGCATTATTTTCGTGAACGGCCTGTAAATCACTTCTAAGAGCTTTAGCTCCGGCCTTTTGAATCGGTAAAAATTGACTCGTGTCTGTATTGCTTTTAACAGTTGCTAGAGCATCAATCAAATCTTGATTTCCAACGACATAGCCAATACGCCAGCCTGTCATATTAAAGCTCTTTGATAATGAGCCAAATTCAACACCGACATCTTTTGCACCATTAACTTGAAGTAAACTTGGTGCCCGGTAATCTTCGAACGTCATCAAGTCATAGGCCGCATCTTGAGCAATCACAAAATCATGTTGTTTCGCAAGTGAAACCGCTTTCTTAAATGTATTTAATTCACACGTCCCCGCTGTCGGGTTGTTCGGATAGTTTAATAACATTAGTTTTATGGATTGATAATGTTCATCTGGGATTAGTTCAAAATTAGGCTGAAAATAGTTTGAAGCATCTAAGGGTAGATATAGTGACTTGCCACCAGCTAAATGGATGGCCGATTCATATACTGGATAACCTGGATCTGGAACCATAACAGTATCGGAAGGGTTGAGAACTGCTGAGATGAGATTGGCGATTCCTTCTTTGGATCCAATGAGTGTTAAAACTTCTTTGTCAGGGTCAAGCGTGACGCCGTATCGTTTCTGATAAAACTCGGCGACTGCCTCACGAAATTCCTGACATCCACCATAAGGTGAATAACGATGATTACTAGGATTTTTAGCTTCTTTGATCAATTCGTCAATGATAAACTCTGGAGTTGGAAAGTCAGGCGCACCGATTCCTAAATCGATCATGTCCATTCCTTCTTGTTGGAGTTCTTTTTTGCGTTTATTAATCCGTGAAAAAATATAAGGTGGTAACGATTGAACACGTTCCGAGCGAATGTTCAAATAATCAATCCCCCCATCATTTCAATAATTGAAATCGTGTTTCAAAATAACATCTATCTTGAGTATATGTGAGAAGTCTAATTTTTACAATACTCAGAATAAACAAAAATTACGACAAATTTCTCTGCTCATTTGATTTTAGATCATATCAGTTGACATACACTTCGCTTTCCGCGGGCGGTCTGAGAACCTCCTCGATCTCCACTTTGTTTTGATCTGCGGGGTCTCGCTAGCCTCGCTCTTCCTGCTGGAGTCTACGTGTATGTCAACTATCATTGATACTATGAAGTAGTAGATTATTTAATATTCATTTAATTCCGCACATAAAAAAACGCTTGGAATTAATCCAAGCGCCTTGTCTTACTCTTCAGTTTCAATAAAATTAATTAATGATTCCATCGCTTCTTCTTCATCAGGGCCTTCTGCTTGAATCTTAACGACCTCGTTTGATCCAATCGCAAGACTCATAACACCCATAATACTTTTCGCATTAACTCGCTTACCGTCCTTCTCTAAAAATACATCTGATGAAAAACGGTTTGCCTCTTGAACAAATTTAGCAGCCGGCCTTGCTTGTAAGCCAGTCTCTAACTGAACTGATAATTCCTTTTCAACCAAATTCAGCTACTCCTCTCTATATATAATCTGTATAAAAGCGCTTCAATGAAATTTCATATATTATAGCATGAAAAATTAGAAATAAAAAGTCAACTTACCTTAGTTTTCTAATAATTCCCCTTTACGGAGTTTTTCTGCATACTCATCAATCTTTCTAAGACGGTGATTGATCCCTGATTTACTAATTTTACCATGTTTAGATAATTCGCCAAGTTCTTTTAGCGTCACGTCTTGATGAGCAACCCTAAGTTCAGCGACTTCACGGAGTTTTTCAGGTAATGCTTCTAGCCCAACTGTTTTTTCAATATAACGGATGTTCTCGACTTGCCTGAATGCCGCACCAATCGTTTTATTAAGGTTGGCTGTTTCGCAGTTCACTAAGCGGTTTACTGAATTACGCATATCGCGCATTATCCGAACATCTTCAAATTTCAATAACGCTTGATGCGCACCGATTAATATTAAAAACTCGGTAATCTTCTCAGCCTCTTTAATATAACAAATAAAGCCTTTTTTACGCTCGTGCGTCTTCGCATTCAAATCAAAATAATTTAATAGTCTACAAAGCGTATCATTATGCTCTTCATAAAACGAATAAATTTCTAAGTGGTAAGATGACGTTTCAGGGTTATTAACCGAACCACCCGCTAAAAATGCTCCTCTTAAATAAGCTTTTTTACAACATTCCTTTTGAATAAACGAATTAGATACTTCACGATTAATTGAAAATGTGCCCTCTAATATTTCAAGGTTAGTAAGCAAGTTTTTAACTTCTTCATACATTCTTACAATGTAAATGTTGTTCTTTTTAAGACGCATTTTTTTACGTACCAATAGCTCAATTGGAACGTCGTACATATGTTTAATAAGCGAGTAAATTCGTCTTGCGATCGCAGCATTTTCAGTTTGGACATCTAAAATATACTGCCTGTTTGAGAAGGATAAGGATCCGTTCATCCGTATTAACGCAGCTAATTCTGCCCATTTACAACAGTCATCGCTCTCGATGTTGGTTAATTCTTTTTTGGTATCTGATGCGAATGACATGGTATTCCCCTCATTTCTAACTTCAACTGTTCTTAGCTTACTCTCTATTATAACAAGTTATAAAGAAGTTTTGCGATCTTTTGCTCATCATGTTTTAACGTGCCATCTTCATGGAGACTTGCAATATCTCCTTTTAGCACCTGTACGCCAAGCTCGTTAAGTGGTTTTTCGTCACAGATGACAGGTTCTGCCTTTTCTTTAGCATACCCTTCTTTTATAACAGGCGAAATGCTTTCACCGTGAACCACTACTTCATCAATAAAAGACTCACCAACATGATCGTGAAGTGCCTTAATATGATGAGAAGCCGTGTAGCCCTCTGTCTCACCAAACTGCGTCATGATGTTACATATATAATATTTCTTGGCTTTTGCTTTTAGAAGTGCCTGTTTGATTTCAGGTGCAATTAAATTAGGAATAATACTCGTATAAAGACTTCCGGGTGCAACCACAATCATCTCAGCACGCTGAATTGCCTGGACAGCTTCTGGTAAAGGTTCAATTTTGGGTGGGTCATAAAACACACGCTTAATCCGCTTTCCAGCCTTAGGAATATTAGACTCTCCGCGAATGACTGTACCATCTTCAAATTCAGCCTTCAAGTACATATTCTCATTCGCGATTGGGTAAATACGGCCTTTAACATTAAACACCCTGGAAATCTCTTTAATTCCTTTATAGAAATCACCAGTAATTGATGTCATACCTGCTAAAATTAGGTTCCCCAAAGAATGACCAGAAATACCATTTCCATTTTCAAAACGGTGTTGAAATAACTCTAACAACGTAGGTTCCACATCTGACATCGAGGCGATCACTTTACGAATATCCCCTGGAGCAGGAATCGATAAATCTTCACGCAACCTACCCGTGCTTCCGCCATCATCAAACACCGTTACAATCGCGGATAAATTGATAGGATACTTTCTTAATCCCCTTAATAATACAGGTAGTCCGGTTCCTCCACCGATGACGACCACCTTAGGTCCATTTACATTCGTCATATTACTTTTTCTTCCCCTTTTTATCTATATCTCGGTGATAGACATGCGCTGTATACTGATGATTAATAATCTCTCCAAGTTTCTCAGCGATTGCTACTGAGCGGTGTTGACCTCCAGTACAACCAATGGCAATAACAAGCTGACTTTTACCTTCCCTGTGATAATGAGGTAGCATAAACTCGAGTAAATCTTGAAGTTTTCTAACAAATTGCCTTGTCTCTTTCCATTTAAATACATACGCATTAACCTCTTGATTTAACCCAGTGAGGTCTCTCATGGATTCGACATAATGCGGGTTTGGTAAAAAGCGAACATCAAACATGATATCAGCATCAATCGGTACGCCATGCTTAAACCCAAAGGAAACAACTTGAACCGAGAAGATTTGTTGTTTTTTCTCTGAATAGTTCTTTAAAATTTTTTCACGAAGCTCGCGAGCTGATAGTCCCGTTGTATCAATGATCTTCTGCGCCCTGCCTTTGAGCTCATCTAAAATTTGCCTCTCCTGTTCAATTCCTGAAAGCGGAAGACCATCTGGCGCTAATGGATGCGATCGTCTTGACTCTTTATAACGTTTAACGAGCTGTTCATTTAAAGCATCTAAAAATAACACATGCTCTTGAATCCACGTCTCAGTCGCTAGTTGATCTAACGTTTCATACAAACTATCAAAAAATTCACGACCACGCAAATCCATAACGACAGCAAGCTTTTTGTTTTCCTCTGGATGCTCTTTCATCAGTTCTAAAAACTTAGGCAGTAATGTCGGAGGCAAATTATCGACACAGAAATACCCCATATCTTCAAAGCTTTGAATTGCGACCGTTTTTCCTGCCCCAGACATGCCTGTTATAATGACAAGCTCTACTTTACTTTGCTCTTGCATGACGCCACCCCTCTCGCTTTTTACACTAGTAAATCTTTTTGGTCATCTATAATTTGTTTTTGTAAATTAAAATCGTCTGTATAATAAAACGTACCTGTTAAAACATATTCAGGATGATTAATGGCATGCTTAATAATTGTCCGGTCACCTTCTGCCATTGGTAATCTAAGCACGTCGTTAACTGAAATCCACTCAAGCACACCCTCTGGTGTATGATCTAGCACATTACCATCGGCTTGATGAGATACATAAGTGAACATCATCCATTCCTCTTTCTCATCCATCACAAATGTAAATACGCTTGATAACCGTGGATTTAAAAGACTTAGACCCGTCTCCTCTTTATATTCACGTTTAACCGCACGTGTGATACTTTCACCTAGCTCCATCTTGCCTCCAGGAGCTACATACCAGTTACGTCTTGGCTTTTTTAACATTAGGATCTTACTATCATGAATATACACAGCATTGGTAACACGTTGCATCACGTTCACTCCCTTAAGATCTCTAAGTTTATTATACATCTTTAAGGCTTGTAAAAACAGAGAACGGAATCCAATGGCTTGTATATTTTTTGCACAAAAAAAACACACAGGCCAATTCCAACCTGTGCGCTAACTAATCTATAGTTAATAAAGGGGGTCAATTAATTAACCCTATTGTAACGTATCATTGTTTCATCCGTGTTACACATGAATTAAAAAGCTATTACGATTACTGTTCAACCTTTAATTCTTCTAATAAGTTCTCAATATAATGCTGTGCAGACTGAGCTGCGATACTGCCATCGCCTGTTGCTGTTACAATTTGGCGAAGCTCTTTATCACGAATATCTCCAGCTGCAAAAATGCCAGGAACTTCTGTTTCCATATTTTCATTCGTTTTTACATAGCCTTCTTCAGTTGTAATTCCAAGGTCGGTGAAGGCTTGATTTAAAGGAATCATACCAATATAAATGAAGACACCTTCAATATCTTCCTCATACGTCTCGTCTGATTCGTTGTTATAAAGAACTGCACTTCCGACTTTTCCGTCTTTTTCTTTAATTTCTTTAAGTTCAGTGTTCCATTTAAAATCAATTTTATCGTTGTCAAACGCACGTTGCTGTAGGATTTTCTGAGCGCGAAGTTCATCGCGGCGGTGTATAATCGTCACTTTACTTGCAAAGCGAGTTAAATAAACACCTTCTTCTACTGCAGAGTCGCCTCCACCAACAACGAATAAGTCTTTACCTCGGAAGAATGCACCGTCACATACCGCACAATAAGAAACGCCTCGGCCACTGTATTCTTCCTCACCTGGAACACCTAATTTTTTGTATTCGGCACCAGTTGCTAAAATAACCGCACGAGCTTTATATTCTTTATTTCCAGCAATCACGGTTTTATATTCTTTTCCGTCCTTAATTTCTTTAATATCACCAAAGGCATATTCAGCACCAAATTTTTGCGCATGCTCAAACATTTTATTTGATAAATCCGGGCCAAGAATATGATCATAGCCAGGATAGTTCTCGACATCTTCAGTGTTGACCATCTGTCCGCCTGGAACACCGCGCTCTAACATTAATGTATCTAAGTCGGCACGTGATGTGTAAACGGCAGCCGTTAATCCAGCAGGACCTGCGCCTGCAATGATGACATCATAAATTCGTTCTTCCGTCATGACCTCAACTCCTTTTCTACTTCTTTCTATATCATATTAAAACTGTTAGCCTTCGACAAACGTTTTGCTTATACCCTTAACCGTATTTAGCTAAAAGACTGCAAAGACGGATGTTTATTAATTCCCTCTTTCCAAATCTGTTCACTTTTCTCGCACATGCCATTAGCATCTAAAACTTTCGCATACCAATAATAATAGCTTAAATAATTTGAAACGTGATGCCTGCTCACTTGCTGAAAACGTCTTAGTGATTCTTCATTCTCATTAACACGAGCAAACGTCATAGCTACTTTTAATTTCTGCGGTTCATACGCTGGATATACGTTAAATAATGTTGGTAACAATTCATTAAATTCGCTAATTTTTCCATATTCATAATAAAAATAAACAAGATTAAGCCGGCTATGAAGATTTGAAGGATCTTGATTGAACCACGCTTCTTCTAGGGTGATTGCTTCTTCCTGATCACCTTTTCTAAAAAGAGCATAAGCATATTCATGTTTAGCCGAAAAATACTCAGGATAAACCGTCATCATTTCTTCTAAGATTTCAATCGCTTCATCCCACTCTTCATGCTCTAGGTGATAAAAAGCTGTCTCCTGGTGAATCATAATCTCGTCCATCGAATCGATATCAAAATCATCTTCCTCATACTCCTCAGCCGAAAGCTGATCAAGCATCCCTAATAAACGAACGACCTCATCTTTGAAGTCACCGTCTTCCTCGAGCTCTAAGTACTGATTTCCATACTTTTTCGCTTCATAGAACAGACCTAAATGCGCGTAATTATTAGCTAACAAATAAAAACAGTCCGGATAAGCTTGTCCATGATGATTCACCAATTCTTGAAGTAAATCATTCGCTTGATGGTACTGACCAATCTCAGTATATAGCACCGACAACTGAGATAAATAAAGTGGATGCTTTGGCTTAAGCTCTAACGCCTTCTTGAACCACTTCTCAGCCTTATCGAATCGTTTTTGCTGAAACGCTTTAACCCCATATGAAAAATAAAAATCACCTTCATGACGATAAGGTAAGACTTTCGAATCTGTAATTTGCATAAAGGCCTCCCGAACAAAGTTTGCATAACAAGTATAGCATAATTGTAGAAGTTTGACGTATTTTGCGGAATTTTCTGTAATATGATGAATAAAATCGCAGTTGAAATACACTTCGCTTTCCGCGGGCTGTCTACGAGCCTCCTCGAACTTCATTTTCATTCCGTTCTGTGCGGTCTCGTTAGCCTCGCTATTCCCACTAAAGTCTTCGTTGTATTTCAACTACTAACTATAATTACAGTCCCAAACTTATCAGGGAAGAAAAAACCCACAGGCTTATGCCTGTGGGACAGCTTTTTTAGCTTGTTGGAGTGCGGTCACCAGTTCACTTGAATACTCTTTAACTTTTTGATCTGACCAACCAAAATAAGTCTTCATGAAATTAATCACTTCTTTTTGATGTGCCTCAACCCATCCAATATTAAAAAACAGAGCTCCTGTACGACGTACGAAAAAGTCGACCGGTTTATACACTTGCTCATATTCAAGCGAGTACATGAGCTCAGCGTAAACCTCTTTAGTTAGCTTTAAATCACTAGGTGCCTGTTCGTAATAGTAAAACACCTTCTGAACATTCGAACCGTAACGGTGGACGAGCATTTTAGCATCCGCTTCATTTAGTCCTAATTTCTGCCCTTCATAAATGGAAAGTAGGGCATACGATTCAAAACCTTTAGACCCGTTCACATCACCGCCGCTAATTGGAAGATGCTTCGTTTGTGATTTTGGAGCATCTACTTCTAGTTGGTTCACCACTAAGTCAACGATCTCTTCCGCCATTTTGCGATAGCCTGTTAGTTTCCCTCCTGCAATTGACATTAATCCAGAGTCTGAGATGAATATTTCATCCTTACGCGAAATTTCAGAAGGGTTCTTGCCTTCCTCATGAATAAGCGGCCGAACACCTGACCAGGTTGATTCAATATCTTCCTCAAGTAATTTTAAATTCGGGAACATCTCGTGAATGGTTTCTAACAGGTAGATTCGGTCATCCTTATTCACAGTTGGATTGGTCAGGTCACCTTCAAAAGGTGTGTCCGTAGTTCCCACGTAGGTTTTTCCATCGCGCGGAATCGCAAAAACCATCCGGCCATCAGGTGTATCAAAATAAACCGCTTGCTGTAGTGGAAATTTGGTATGGTCAAATACTAAATGAACGCCTTTTGTATGAAATAAATATTTATCCTTTTCAACATGATCCATGGATCTGATTTGGTCAACCCATGGCCCCGTCGCGTTAACGACTTTCTTACCGTATACATGATGCACTTCGCCATCAGTTAAATCGTGCGCCTTAACGCCAATCACTTGACCATCATTGTATAAAAGCTGCTCTACTTTCATGTAATTAAAAGCTTTCGCACCTTTTTCAACCGCTTTTTTTAAAACTTCTAATGTCAAACGTGCATCGCCCGTTTTATATTCAACGTAGTAACCACTACCTTTAAGGCCCTCTCGTTTTAATAAAGGTTCGCGATCTATCGTCTCTTCGGTAGATAACATCTGGCGGCGCTCATCTTTTTTCACGCCTGCTAAAAAGTCATAGACACGAAGACCAACATTCGTCGTAAATGGTCCAAACGTTCCTTTTTCATAAAACGGGAGCATCATCCACTCTGGCGTTGTCACGTGCGGGCCATTCTCATAGACAATCTCACGTTCTTTCCCGACTTCTGCGACCATTTTCACTTCAAAGTTTTTTAAATAGCGCAGACCACCGTGTACAAGCTTCGTCGACCGGCTAGACGTACCAGCAGCGTAATCCTGCATTTCTAACACGATAACTGACAGCCCGCGGGTAATCGCATCAAGTGCAATCCCTGCACCCGTGATCCCGCCTCCAATCACGATTAGATCATATTCTTTTTGCAACGCTTCTTTGTTGTTTTGACGAAATTTATTCGACATTGAAGTCAATTTTAAACACCCTTTCTACGATGTAAATGCCTGTGTCGCTTTCACCGCTCGCTTCCAGCCATCATATTTCTCCTGCCGATCTTCTTCGCTCATCTTAGGTTCAAATACTCGGTCTGTCTTCCACTGGTTGGCAATCTCATCTTTATTTTCCCAAAAGCCAACCGCAAGTCCTGCCAAATAAGCTGCGCCTAGTGCCGTCGTTTCATTTACAACTGGGCGTTCGACATTAGCATTTAAAATGTCACTTTGAAATTGCATAAGAAAATCGTTTTGTACAGCCCCTCCGTCAACGCGTAATGTTTTCAGTTTCAGTCCCGCATCTTCAATCATCGCATTGACGACATCTTTTGTTTGATAAGCAAGAGATTCTAATGTGGCACGAATGAAGTGTTCTTTTTCCGTTCCACGAGTAAGTCCAAACACAGATCCTCGAGCATGGCTATCCCAATAAGGCGTACCTAAACCAACAAAAGCTGGCACCACATAAACACCGTCAGTGGATTCAACACGCTTCGCATACATTTCGCTATCTTTTGCCGATTTAAACATCCGAAGGCCATCACGTAGCCACTGAATAGCAGAGCCCGCAACAAAAATACTTCCTTCTAGCGCGTAGTGTATCTCACCATCGACTCCCCATGCTAATGTTGTCAGTAAGCCATGCTCTGACTTAACCGCTTCTTTACCCGTGTTCATCAGCATGAAGCAGCCAGTGCCATAAGTATTTTTAGCCATACCTTTTTCAAAACATGCTTGCCCAAATAAAGCTGACTGCTGGTCGCCACAAGCTCCCGCAATCGGCACCTCATAACCCTGAAACTGATATTCCGCTGTTTGTCCATACACTTCAGATGATGGACGTACCTCAGGCAGCATGCTTTTTGGGACACCCAAAATGTCTAACAGTTCATCATCCCATTTAAGCTCATGAATGTTATACATAAGTGTACGCGAGGCGTTTGAATAATCAGTGACGTGAACCTTTCCGCCTGTTAATTTATAAATTAACCATGTATCAATCGTGCCAAACAGAAGGTCGCCATTTTCTGCTTTCTCTCTTGCACCCTCAACATGATCTAATATCCATTTCACCTTTGTACCAGAAAAATACGGATCTAATAACAATCCTGTTTTCTCTCTAAAAAGAGCTTCGTGACCTTCTTTTTTAAGTGATTCACAAATATCTTCCGTTTGTCTTGATTGCCAGACAACCGCTTTATGTATCGGGCGTCCTGTGTGACGATCCCAAACGACGGTTGTTTCGCGCTGATTGGTAATCCCTATTCCGGCAATTTGACCAGGTTCAAGGTCTGCCTTTCTTAAAACCTCTGACATACAAAACTGAGTCGATGTCCAGATCTCGTTCGCATCATGTTCCACCCAACCTGGCTTCGGAAAATATTGTTTAAATTCCTGCTGAGCAACTTTCATCATTTCTCCATCTTTGTTAAATAAAATCGCCCTTGAACTTGTGGTTCCTTGATCAAGCGATAAAATATACTGCTCCATCCCGATTCCTCCCTTGAGCTATTAGTTATATTTTTCCCTTTTATAAATATGAAAAAACGTATACTCCAAAAGCCCTTCTTCTAGGAAGTATACGTCATCCGTCATTAAATTATTTCTGTTGTAATTGCCGCTTGTCCATCTCTTCTTTCGTATAAATGAGTTTCATTGGATTTCCGCCAACAAAACACCCTGCAGGCACGTCTTCATGAACTAAAGTGCCAGCTGACACAATAGCCCCATCACCAATCGTGACACCTGGTAAAATAGTAGAATTAGCCCCAATCATTGCTTCATCACCAATTACGACATCACCTAAGCGGTATTCTTCTATTAAATACTCATGAGCTAATATCGTCGTATTATAACCAACGATTGAATTGCGGCCAATCGAGATTTTTTCAGGAAACATGACATCAGGCATCACCATTAAAGCAAGCGCTGTCGATTCACCAATTTTCATGCGCAAGAACGTTCGATAGAGCCAGTTTTTCAGCTTAAGCGACGGCGAATAACGGCCTAGCTGAATGACGATAAAGTTTTTACAAACCTTAAAAAACGGAACCGTTTTATAGATTTGCCAAAGTGAATTACTTTCCGTTACTCTATAACGATTCGTCTTGCGCATGTATGTCACTCCTCAACAATCTTAAGTAAATCTGAAATATGGTCTAACACATAATCAGGATTCAATGATTCTATAAAATCTTTCCCCTTTGCAGACCAGGCCACACCTGCTGTTTTCGTTCCAGCGTTTTGCCCAGCATGAATGTCATGGGAATTATCACCGATCATAATAGTTGACTCTGGATTTCCTTCTAAAGCCTTCATCCCTTTTAAAACAGGTTCAGGATCAGGCTTTGCGTTTTCAACATCATCTAAGCCAATAACCACATCGAAAAATTGATCCAAATGCGTTAACTCAAGACCCTTTAACGCTGTCTCACGAATTTTCGTTGTGACAATCGCCATCTGGTATCCCTTTTCGTGTAATGCTTGTATGGTTTCAAACACACCGTCATAGCTTTTTACATACAGATCGTGGTTCGATAAATTATGTTTGCGATAGGTTGTCACCATTTCTTCCACTTCATCGGGCTTTACTTTTTCAAACGAATCACGAAGCGGTGGGCCAATAAACTGAAGAATATCCTCTCTAGAGTAATCCTTATTTAAATGCTCTTTAAATGTATGTTTAAATGATTCAACAATCAGCTCGTTCGTATCAATTAAAGTCCCATCTAAATCAAATAGAATCGTACGTATGCTCATGTGTGACTGCATCCTTTCTGGTGTCTTTTTTCTTATTCTTTTCAGCTTTGTTCCAAATATAAGCAATGGTTGCGGTTAAAATAACGGCTGTCGTTAGACGTATAATTAATAACGGTAAAACCGGTATTCCTAATGGGACAAAGACCAACGTATCTTCGACAACGGAGTGACATGTGACTAAGAAAATTAAGACTAACGTCATATCTTTTCTAGACACACCATCCTCTTTAACGGCTTGAATCATAAGCCCTGCACCATACGCAAGACCGATAGTTAGACCGGCAACGAGAGTCATGGATGCGTTTTCTTTGACGCCTAACATTTTTGTAAATGGAGCCATCTTTTGCGACATCCAGTCCATCCATTTATGTTCTCTTAAATATTGCATAACAATCATTAACGGAATGACAATAGCAGCCAACTGAACGATGGATAACGCAGCGGTTTCAAGACCGGTTAGCACAATCTCACCCCAGCCTGTCGGTTCAGGGCCTTCATTTGAGATCAGACCGTACTGAGCCATCTCCTTCCCGCCTTGCCAAAATAAATTCACAAGTACTGCTGAAACAACAGCTAGACCAACTCTGACCGCAATAATAATCCAAAATTTCACACCGACTTTAGATGCAACAGCAGATTCAATAAATAAATTATGTGAAAACGATAGCATGAGCGCTAAAATAAACACTTCTTTTACCGTAAAATCAAAACTGACGATCGCTCCAATTCCAGCATACAAGTTGAGTGCATTACCTAACACTAACGGGACGGCCGCTTCCCCTGGCAGTCCAAGTAATGTCATAAGCGGCGCAATCCAGTCAATAATCCACGGAAGAACAGGTGTGTACTGCAGGATTGTGACGATCAGAGTAATTGGAAATATGATTTTACCTAAAGTCCACGTTAATGACAGACCACTTTGAATTCCCCTTTTTAATATACCCTTCACGTTCTCGTCTCCCTTGTGTTATTTTTTCTTTTTCTTCCTATTAGAACCTTGTTTCTTTAGAGAAGTTCCATCATACAGCACGTCATCATAACCTTTTTTGTGGCGGTAATAGAGCACTGCTAAACTACCTAAGATGAGTACAATTGAAATAACCTGTGCTGTACGTAAACCAGGTACAATATATAAACTATCTGTTCTCATGGCTTCAATAAAGAAACGTCCAAATGAATACCACATCACATATGATAAGAAAATCACACCACGGCGCGGGTTCACTTTATATCTTAAAACAAGTAATAAAATGATGCCTAACATACTCCAAACCGACTCATATAAAAACGTCGGGTGATGATATACGCCATCGACACACATCTGATTCATGATGAAATCAGGCAAGTATTGATGGAAGCTTTGATAAGTTGACTCAGAAATGGGGCCTCCATAGGCTTCCTGATTCATGAAGTTCCCCCAGCGACCTAACATCTGACCAATTAAAAGGCTAGGCGCTGCAATGTCTACCACTTTCCAAAATGACACATTTTTCTTCTTCGTATAAAGATACGCAACTAATACTGATGCAATTAATGCACCATGAATCGCTAGGCCACCTTCGCGGATATCAATCATCTCTAAAAGCGAATCGTAATGCTCAAACTGAAAAATGACATAATACATTCTTGCCCCAATAATAGCAGCAGGAATCGCAAAAACTAATAAATCAATAAAGAAATCTTTATGTAAGCCTAAACGTTTAGCTTCACGCTGTGCAACAATCAGCCCGGTTAATGCACCTAACATAATTAAAAAACCATACCAGTATACAGGGAATGGGCCTAAATTAATAAATACGCGATCATATGGTTCTGCTGAACAGTACATCATTTACTCCCCTTTATTCAATTTCTTTCTTATCAACATCATCTTCAATCACAGCATTTAAACGGTTTGAAAACTCCTCAGCTGTGTTAACTCCCATCCGTTTCAATCGGAAGTTCATCGCAGCTACCTCTATAATAACCGATACATTACGTCCAGGTCTAACCGGAATCGTTGCTTTCGGTAACTCAACATCCATAATCTTGAGTTTATCCTCATCTAAACCAAGACGATCATATTGTTTATTCGCTTCCCAAGTTTCGAGATAGACCACTAACGATATGCGTTTATAATTTCGTACTGCACCTGCCCCAAATAACGTCATCACATTAATAATGCCAAGTCCACGTATTTCGAGTAAATGCTCAATTAAGTTCGGCGGATTACCGATTAACGTATCATAATCCTCCTGGCGAATTTCTACATTATCATCGGCAACTAAACGATGACCACGCTTCACTAGCTCAAGCGCTGTTTCGCTTTTACCGATACCACTTTTGCCTGTAATTAACACGCCAACACCATACACATCCACCAACACTCCATGAAGAGCTGTTGATGGTGCGAATTTTGTCTCTAAAAACGTCGTTAAACGACTAATAACACGAGTCGTTTTATAAGGTGATCGCATCACAGGAACGCCAGCTTGGTTGGCTGCTTCTATCAATGCCTTGGGCACATCAAGTCCTCGTGTAATGACAATACCTGGAGTTACATCAGTACATAAACGCTCCATTCTGTCTGCAATTTCTTCAGGTTTTAAGTCATAAAGAAATAAAAGCTCCGTTCTTCCCATTAACTGAAGCCGTTCTTTTGGATAATGCGTAAAATAACCAGCCATCTCCATACCTGGCCTTGAAATATCACTGCTGAAAATTTCTCTATGTACGCCATCTTCACCAGCGACAAGTTCTAAATCAAATCGTTCAATTAAATCCTTCGTACGGACCTTTATCATCCGTCTCTCTCCTTCTATATCACATTATTCATAACTATATCATATCGTAAAAACCTATATCATGAAAAAGGTTTAATTGATATATTTTAATAGTATATTCGCTTCGTCAAAATACTTCTTTGCAGTCTTGCACGAGGAACCTAAAAAAGCCCAATTAGAAAACGCAGGTGCAAACTATGTTGATCTTCAGCTAGTGCTGTTCCCGTCGAACAAGACGTTATAGGCGCACTTTTTGGGGTTTATCGGTCATTTTTCCGGATTTATCGACCAGTTTTTCGGATTTATCGGCCACTTTTTCGGATTTATCGGCCAGTTTTAGCCGACCTGGAGTCGCCACCTTCGCTTATCACTTTACAAAACACAGATTCGAGGTATTATTCCTCGGGTCAAGGGTTCAAGGAAGCTAATTCAAAGTAGCACCCTCGTGTCTTGCCCGCCGAAAGGGAAGGCCTAACCTGGAAAGTCAACCTTTTTTACCCTAATTAATAAAATACAGAGTCACTAAAAAATCCCCCTCATTTGAGGAGGATCAATCATCAATCTAATACTTCCTTTAAGATCTTTTGAAGTATAGTGTTTAGAATGGTAATAATTATGGCGGCGAGAATTGCGGTTCCCCAGCCATTAATAACAAAGTCCGTACCTAACAATCCTTGAGTAATCATGAGTGTAATAGCATTGATGACAAACAAGAAAAGTCCTAAAGATATAATCGTAATCGGTAGAGTGAGTACGACTAAAATCGGTTTGACGATGGCATTTAAGATTCCGAGAATGATGGCGGCGATTACTGCCGTCGTGACACCATCAATTTCTACGTCTTGAAACAATTCATTTACCGCAAGTAATGCTATTGTATTAACGACAATAGAGATGATCCAATTTTTGATCATAACCTAACTCCTTTAACTAAAACCGTTTATTTTAATACTTCCTGTTTTAGCTTCTATATCAACATCTACATAAGATTCATCTTCATCTGAGGTGTTATAAAACTGAACCGTCTTCTTAACAATCTGATCTTCTACTTTTTGAACAACGACATTCGGTATATTGACATCCACACTACCTACACTCGTATTGGCATGGCCCCTTACCTTGATAGACTTAGGTAAATATAATTGTGCTGAACCTGTCGTCGTTTTAAGGTCCACCCGTTTAACATTTGAATTTCGTAGATATGTGCGCAGGCTGCCCGTTGTAATATCTGCATCTAAATGCTCGATCTGACCATCATAATAAATTGAGCCTGTTGTGGTCTCTAATTTTGCCTTAGACAATTTCACTTGATCTAACCGAATCGACCCATGTCTTGTTTCAACGTAAACTGAATCTCCTTGATAGCCATCTAAACGCACACTACCGTTAATGGTAGATAGACGTGCGATGTGAATCGTCAAATCTCTGGATTTAATCGACCCATTAATCGTTTTAATATAAGCTTGTTCATATTCCTTTTTAGGTAAATGTATGATAATTTCGGCTGAAACATTCTTTTGACCCTGACTGATTTGTAGAGCATCATTGGTCACGCCTACTGAAAACGTCTCATCAAAGGTTTGTTCCGCTTTATACTGATCATCTTCTTTATAGACTTTACCTTTTAGTTCAACTAAGATTTGGTCTTGATCGGATGTAATGAACTCAACTGAACTATTTACTAAATCAAAATCGAACTGCTTAATACCTTCTGAAGAGAAATCAAAGCTCCGATTAACATTCACATGATTAAACGTAAATTCAAATGGACCTTCCTTAATTCTCTGAATCGTATCGTCTATAAAACTTAAGAAACCGTCCTTAAAACTTCTAAATTCTTTTTTAAACTCTTTAAATGAATCCTCATCTGTATCTGTTTTACTATTAGACTCTTTGACGTGTTGACCTTTATCAACCGCGTCTAACAGTTTTTCGGCTTCATCTGATGTAATATGACCTTCTTCTAATAGCTTTAAAATTTTATTTCGCTCTTCACTCATTTACATACTCCTCTCAAGAACATCCTACATTAATTGTATGAAATACTAAGATGTTCGCCATCAACCAGAGGACTGAAATGTTTAAACTTATTTTCAGACCTGAGTCGGAGATTAGTAGTTCACTTGATCTATATCCACTTCATAGAAGCCTTCAAAACGGAATCTCTCGAGAGCTGCCTCGTATTCATTATCTGACTCGCTATTTGCTAATAACTGACTAAGCATTCCCTCTGCTTGAGAGCGGTGGGCTTTAATTGCATCTAACTTCTGATCAAATGAATCTATGAGGTCAATAACGACGTTAGGCTTACCTAGCTTTTCGACATGGTCATTCGAAAAAGCTGTCGCCCAAACAGTCGGTCTTTGATCAGGGTCCATCATTTTAACCGCTTCAAAAGCTGCTGCACCCATCGCATTATGGTCTGGATGCACAGCGAACCCAGGATAAAATGTGATGACAAGTGTTGCCCCTAAATTCTCTAAATAATTTTTAAACCGTTCTGCCATCTCATCTCTCGGTTCAAACTCAATCGTCTTATCGCGATAACCAAGCATTTCTAAGTTCATATCGAGGACTTTACAAGCATCCTGTAATTCCTTTTTACGAATTTGAGGAAGCGTCTCACGATTAGCGAAAAATGGACTTCCCATGTTCCGTCCCATTTCCCCTAATGTTCCGCATAGATACGTTACCGGAACACCCGCTTTGCGGAATTTCGTAATGGTGCCTGCTGCCCCAAAGGATTCGTCGTCTGGGTGTGGATATATGACCACTACATGATTATGTTCTTCAAAATTCATTACGGTTCCTCCTTAGTACGAAAATGGCTCTGGACTGATTTGAAGCGCGACCATTAATCGTCCTTCTTTGTCATGTCCTGCAATAAGTAGTTGATTGTTTTCGTTAAATTCAAAATCTGTAAGGCCTTCTGCGTAAATCCAGCCAATCTCATGCTTTAATCCAACTCGATAAGAACCTTCGTGCTCAACGATTTTACCTTGACTATAAGTTAATCTCGCATTTCGAATATAAGCACCAACATTGTAGGCATTTGCATTAAAGTGACTAGCATACGCCCCGTTAGTTGTTTCAAGGTGAACATATACGGGTTGGTTGGCAAATTGATTAATATAATCTTGAACGATTTCAAGTTTAATAGCTTCCATCATGCTTCCCCTTTCATTTCGCTGTGCTTTCTAAAATTCTTTCTTCCATTCGTTTTCGGTCACGTTCTAATACTGGCCCTAAATATTGCCCTGTAAACGACTCTTTTACTTCAGAGACCTCTTCTGGCGTCCCAGTTGCGATAATTTGACCTCCACCTTCTCCGCCTTCAGGTCCTAAATCAATAATATGATCGGCCGTTTTAATGACATCTAAATTATGCTCAATAATTAATACGGTATCACCGTTTTCAACTAATCTTTGAAGCACGTTAAGCAATCTCGAAATGTCATGAACATGGAGTCCTGTAGTTGGTTCATCTAATATATAAAAAGATTTACCATTTGAACGGCGGTGTAATTCACTCGCAAGCTTGACCCGCTGAGCTTCACCACCAGATAATGTTGTTGCTGGTTGCCCAAGACGAATATATCCAAGACCAACATCTGCAACGGTTTGAATTTTTCGCTTAATTTTAGGTATGTTTTCAAAGAACTCAAGTGCTTCTTCTACTCTCATCTCTAATACATCTGCAATGTTCTTACCTTTGTATTTCACTTCAAGCGTCTCTCTATTATATCGTTTACCATGGCAAACTTCACATGGTACGTATACATCAGGTAGAAAGTGCATCTCAATTTTAATGATTCCATCACCTTTACAAGCTTCACAGCGTCCGCCTTTTACATTGAAGCTAAAACGGCCTTTATTATAGCCTCTAATTTTGGCTTCACTTGTTTGCGCAAAAACGTCACGAATATCATCGAAGACACCTGTATACGTAGCAGGATTCGACCTAGGTGTACGCCCAATTGGTGATTGGTCAATATCAATTACCTTCTCAAGCTGATCAATGCCTCTGATTTCTTTGTGTTTACCTGGTTTCTTTTTTGAACGATGGAGTTTCTGTGACAATGATTTATATAAAATTTCATTGATGAGTGTACTTTTACCTGATCCAGATACGCCGGTTACAACAGACATAACACCTAAAGGTACTGTCACATCGACATTTTTCAAGTTATTTTCTTCTGCTTTCTTAATCTTTAAAGTGCGTTTCTTAATAACTTTACGTCGTTTAATTGGAAGTGGGATAAATTGTTTCCCGCTTAAGTATTGCCCTGTTAATGATTGTTCATGCTCCATTACTTGTTGTGGTGTCCCACTAGCCACAATTTCTCCGCCTTGAGCCCCTGCTCCAGGACCAATGTCAACAAGGTAATCGGCAGCTAACATCGTATCTTCATCATGCTCAACGACAATGAGCGTATTATCTAAATCTCTCATTCGTTTTAACGTAGAGATTAACCGGTCATTATCACGTTGGTGTAAGCCAATTGAAGGCTCATCTAATACATAAAGCACGCCTGTTAAAGCTGAGCCAATTTGAGTAGCGAGCCTGATTCGCTGAGCTTCCCCACCTGATAACGTACCGGCAGAGCGAGAAAGTGTTAAATAATTTAGACCCACATTAACTAAAAAGGTTAATCGGTCATTAATTTCTTTGACAATCATTCTAGCAATTTGTTGTTCTTTTTCACTTAATTGAATCGATTCAATCCAATCCAATGCATGTGCAACTGATTTTTCAGTTAGCTGACCAATATGAATGCCGTTGACCTTAACGGATAACGCTTCTTCAGATAAGCGATAGCCTTCACACGTCGGACATTCTTTTTGTGCCATATATTTCTCCATTTGTTCACGCACATAGCTAGATACGGTTTCATGGTAACGTCTAGACACATTAGAAACGACGCCTTCAAAGTATATCTCGTTTTCACGAACCTGACCTCTTCTGCCCTCATATTTGAATAAAATACGGTCTTTTCCGCTTCCGTAAAGAATTTTATCTAACTGTTTCTTAGGTAGATTTTTTATAGGTGTATCCATATCAATCCCGTAATGATCACAAACACTCTTAAGGAGTGATGGATAATAATTGGACGACACGGGCTTCCAAGGCGCAATAGCATGTTGATTTAGTGTTAAGTCCCAATCGGGAATGACTAAATCTAAGTCAACCTCTAAGTGTGAACCAAGTCCGTCACAGGTTGGACAAGCACCAAAAGGACTATTAAACGAAAATAGTCTTGGTTCTAACTCGCCAATTGTAAATCCACACTTCGGACATGCAAAGTTTTCGTTAAATAATAGTTCATCACCATCAATAATATCAACGATCGCCTGACCATCACTTAATTTTAAAGCCGTTTCAAAGGAATCACTTAAACGGGCTTCCACACCCTCTTTGACAATAATGCGGTCCACTACAACTTCAATGGTATGTTTTTTATTTTTATCTAAGTTAATTTCTTCACTAATCTCACGCATTTCGCCATCTACGCGTAGACGAATATAACCTTCTTTTTTAAGGTCCTCTAGAACTTTCGCATGCTCACCTTTTCTTCCTGAAATAACTGGAGATAAAACTTGAAGTTTTGTACGTTCTTCAAGTTCCATCACACGATCAACCATTTGCTCAACCGTTTGAGCTGAAATTTCCTCACCATGAATTGGACAGATTGGATGACCAACCCTTGCGTACAATAGACGAAGATAATCATAAATTTCGGTAACCGTACCAACCGTTGACCTTGGATTGCGACTCGTAGTCTTCTGATCAATCGAGATTGCTGGGGATAAGCCTTCTATGGCATCGACATCAGGCTTATCCATCTGCCCTAAAAACTGACGAGCATATGCAGATAACGATTCGACATAACGGCGCTGACCTTCCGCGTATATCGTATCAAAGGCAAGGGATGATTTACCTGAACCAGAAAGACCCGTCATCACCACTAATTTATTTTTAGGAATTTCAATATCAATATCTTTTAAATTATGGGCGCGTGCCCCCTGAATCTTAATGGACTTCATTTGAATAAATCATCCTTCCACTTTTAGCTCTGTAATGATGTCTCTTAGCTCCATTGCTTTTTCAAAATCTAACTCTTTAGCGGCTTGTTTCATTTCTGCTTCTAAACGTTCAATCATTTCTGCTTTTTCATCTTTAGATAACTTACTGTATTCGGCTAGCTTATCTTCCTCATCCGAATCATAAGTTGCTTTGATTACGTCGCGAATTTCTTTATTAATCGTCTTAGGTGTTATGCCGTGTTTTTCGTTGTAAGCCTTTTGAATCTCCCGACGACGATCTGTCTCGTCCATGGCGAATTGCATAGACTTTGTAATGCGGTCGGCATACATGATGACTTCACCGTTTTCATTACGTGCAGCACGCCCAATTGTCTGAACTAGCGATCTGTCAGAACGTAAAAATCCTTCCTTGTCAGCATCTAAAATCGCAACTAATGACACTTCAGGAATATCGAGTCCCTCACGTAGTAGGTTAATCCCAACTAATACATCATAAACGCCAAGACGTAAATCACGAATAATCTCAATACGTTCTAAAGTTTTTATTTCAGAATGAAGGTAAGCAACTTTAATGCCCATTTCCTGCAAGTAATTCGTTAAGTCCTCAGCCATTTTGATCGTAAGCGTGGTTACAAGGACGCGTTCATTGTGCTCTTTTCGTTTATTTACTTCACCAATTAAATCGTCAATTTGGCCTTTGATTGGGCGAACATCAATTTTCGGATCTAACAAGCCTGTCGGACGAATAATCTGTTCAATAACCCCTGGAGAGTGCTCGAGTTCATAATCACCAGGTGTTGCCGATACATATAAAATATTATCAATATGCTTTTCAAACTCTTCAAATTTAAGCGGACGGTTGTCTAGCGCAGATGGTAATCTGAAACCGTGATCCACTAACGTCATTTTACGTGCTTGGTCTCCGTTATACATCGCACGAACCTGAGGTAGTGTGACGTGTGACTCATCAATGACAATGAGTGAGTCATCTGGAAAATAATCTAATAATGTGTAAGGAGTTGATCCAGGTTCACGAAATGATAAATGCCTTGAGTAGTTCTCAATCCCAGAACAAAAGCCCATTTCGTTCATCATTTCTAAATCATAATTTGTACGCTGCTCTAAGCGTTGTGCTTCTAACAGCTTATCTTCCTGTCTAAACTTCTCTAACTGCTCTTGAAGCTCCTGTTCGATATTTTTAATCGCGCGCTTCATTTTTTCTTCACGCGTGACGAAGTGGGATGCTGGGAAAATAGCAACGTGTTCACGGTCACCTATAATTTCTCCTGTTAAAGCATCCACTTCACGAATTCGGTCAATTTCATCTCCAAAAAACTCTATACGAATACAGTGCTCTTCCCTCGACGCCGGGATGACTTCAACTGAGTCACCTCGCACCCTAAATGTACCACGCTGAAAGTCAATATCGTTACGTGCATATTGAATATCGACAAGATCTCTTAGCACTTGATCGCGTTCTTTTTCCATTCCAACACGAAGTGATAAGACGAGCTCCTTATACTCATGAGGCGAACCTAAACCATAAATACACGACACACTTGCAACGATTAGTACATCATTACGTTCAAATAATGAAGACGTCGCGGAGTGTCTTAGCTTATCAATCTCATCATTAATACTAGCGTCTTTTTCAATATACGTATCTGTATGCGGGACATAAGCTTCAGGCTGGTAGTAATCGTAATAACTGACGAAATACTCAACCGCATTATTTGGAAAAAACTCTTTAAACTCACTATACAGCTGTCCTGCTAGCGTTTTGTTATGTGCAATCACTAACGTTGGGCGATTTATTTCCTTAACCACGTTTGAAACCGTAAACGTTTTCCCTGTACCCGTTGCACCGAGTAACGTTTGGTGTCGTTCGTTATGTTCAATGCCATTTACAATTTTTTCAATGGCTTTTGGCTGATCTCCTTGAGGCTCAAACTGAGAATGAAGTTCAAACTGATTCACAACATCATCTCCAATATATATAAACTACAAATATTATAACATAAAAACACGAACAAAAGTTCTGTTTTGATATTTTTCTCTATTTTAAGGATAAGTTTGTCGGGCCTAATTTGCAAAGAATGTGAATGAAAGGTCTACATTAAAGAAAAACGCAATCACCCTAGTGGATGATCGCGTTTGACCAATTAACTTATTTCTTCTGTTCTTAGCGTGAATTTAGGCATTTCTTTTACAAAGATTAATCCTAATTCATGGTATTCCCCTTCATATAGGGCTCTTTGAACAAATCGAACTTCTCCAGACAAATCTTGAACTGCCATTTTACAAAAAGTACGATGTTCGCTCATCACTTCATAAAATTCTTGTTCATTTGAAATAGGCTCATCGTGAATTCGTTCAATTTTTTCACCAACGACAAGTTCCATTTCTTCTGCCGGTGAATTAGGCATAACACCCACAATCACAATGCCATCTTCTTTCGGTATAAAAATAGGCGATTGTTCTCTGTCCAATACATATGAAACATAATGGATGGCTAATCTACCTAAGATGGCAGCTAACACTAAGTATATACTCAACTCAGGAAATACATAAATTCCGTATGAACCGATTAAGAGAAGAACAAGTAAAACTGATAAGGCTCTAGCAACTTTTCGTGCGCCAATATCTGAAAAGTTCCCTTTAAAACGCTGGGACACTCCAATCACAAACGGAAATAATACAAGTCCGAACTGATCGCTTAAGCCAAATGCTGGCCACCAAGTAAACAGTGATAACTCTAAAGCTCCCGATGGAACAGGAACAAAGGCAGGAATGACGCATAACCGTTTCACCAAGTGACTTCCGACAAATTTACCACGCTTGCTTTTTTGCAATTCAGGAAATGATTGATTGCGTTTAGCAGTCGCAAACAAAATAATCTCAACGATTAATAAAAACATTAACACATAACTCACTAACACGAGATTAATATTACTTAATGAACTCAACCAATCAGGCAGTTGTACATTAAAGGTATTAATTAACCACATCGTAATTGCAACGATTCCCAAGGTATAAACAGGTGATAACAGCCACACTTGGTTGATTAACAAAAGCAAAGCGACTACCACTGTAAGTAACCAAAGCCATTGCAGACTGAGCATTGATCCAGTTAAGATCATTGCCGCAGATAACAGAACTCCAAATACAACACTGGTTACCCATGTACCTGTCCATTCCGCACCTATCGGAAACACGCGATGCCGAAACATAGATCTCTCATTTTTAACCCTAATATAACCTGTCCAAAACGTAAACAATATAGCCAAATAAAACATAGGCTGAGCAAATAGCCATAAAACCCCAATTCCGAACTCTTTCAACCACTCTATCGCCATCGCTGTTCAAACCTCCGATCAAGATGTCCTACTCTAATATTTTCGTCAAAATATAGTGTTCTCCTTCATTTAATATAAATAGATGACTCAACCAAAGCTGAGTCACCTAAAACATTATTTAAAAAGTACTTCCATTGCCTTTTGTAACTGTTCATCATACTTTGCGTTATCTACAGCATCTAATATTTGTTGTTCTAATGCTGCTTCAGTTTTTTCATTTAATGTACCTGTAACGTCAAGGTCATTTTGTTTCTGGAAATTTTCTAAGGCCGTTTGTGTTTCCTGATTAAAATAACCGTCCGTTCTACCAGGTTTGTAACCGAGACCTTCTAACATCACTTGCATTTTAACGACTTCTTGCCCTGTTTGATTATACTCAAGAGGCTCTTCTGTTTGAATGAGTGACGTGTAGAAAAATTCAGGCTGTTCAGCTTTAACAGTAGGTTCTACACCAACTTCATTAATTTTATCCCCACTTGGGTCTAACCAGTTCATAACCGTTAGTTTAAGTAATCCATCTCCAACTTCCATCGTTTGCTGGACGGTACCTTTACCAAATGTTGTTTTACCTACAATTTCGTAGCCACCCACTTCTTTCATCGCCCCAGCTAAAATCTCAGAAGCCGATGCACTACCTTCGTTGGTTAATACCGAAATTGGATAATCCTTTTCACCAGATTGTTTTAGGTAATAAGGCTGTGGGTCTCCGTCTCTCATAGAAACTTGCATAAACGGTTCATCTTTCGGTAAAAAGTTCCCTAATATCTCTTGAACAGAGTTAAGTAAACCACCAGGGTTACCTCGAACATCAATAACTAAACCGTCTATATTCTCTTCATCTTCTAACTTCTTCAATTCTTTACTAAACTCTTGTGACGTTTTTTCAGAGAATGAACGGATTTCAAGAATACCTACTTTTTTCCCGTCTTGCTCTTCTACTTCAGAATATACTGTTGTAACAGGAATCGTATCTCTTGTGATAGTTACTTTAAACGGTTCACCGTCTCCAGGTCGATCAATTGTCAACGTGACGTCCGATCCTTTTTCACCGCGAATGAGTGAAACAGCTTCAAACACACTCATCCCTTCAAGACTCTTTCCGTCAACTTCTAAAATACGATCGTTAGGTCTAATTCCCGCTCGTTCCGCAGGAGTATTTTTAATTGGGGATACAATCGTTATGTAATTATCACGCTTTGTAACCTCCGCCCCAATCCCTTCAAAGGTAGACTCGATTTGACTTTGGAACTGCTCCATCGTCTCGGCATTCATATATTCACTGTAAGGGTCGCCAAGTTTATTAACGATCCCTTCTAATGCACCTTCAATTAACTTTTCGCGAGAAACTTCTTTAACATATTCATCTTCAATAATATTCATTGTGTAGCTTAAAGCATCAAGATCTGAGTAATCCTCTTGTTCCTTTTGTTCTGAGTTCTCATCTTCCTGCTCTTCTTGCTCTTGCTCATTTGTTGGGCTGGCTTGTTCATTTGGTTCATCTAACAATTCTAGTGTCGCAGCTGTAACCCCTCCGCCAACGAGTAGGGAGACAACTACAATCATCACTAACCACTTCTTCGTTAATTCCAATCGATTCACCCCAATAAAATACAATGTTTGTATTAGTTTATTATACCATGACGTGTTCTTAAAGTAATGAGTCGAGTTAAACTTTATAAAAATATCCTTTTAATATAAAAACAACCCTAATTGAATAAACAATTAGGGTTGTATAGTAAACTATTGAATTCCATAACTTGCAGGGTTAACAGCATTAGATTTACTCATATTCCAGCTTCCTTTGTGTAGTTCAAAGTGTAAATGCTGTCCATATGAACGACCTGTATTACCTTGGTGACCAACTACTTGTCCTTGACTAACTGTCTGACCTTCTGATACTAGTCGATTTCTCATGTGAGCATATACCGTTGTATATTTTTGCCCGTTAACCATATGTACGATAAATACTACATTACCGTAACTACTAGAATAATAGGAACGAGACACAACTCCCGATGCAGCTGCTTTTACGGCTACGCCAGGGCCATGACGTGAAATGTCTATACCAGCGTGTAGGTCACCCCAACGACCTCCAAATCCAGATGTTAAGACACCACTTGTTGGGCGAATAAATCCAGAGTCATTTTTAACATTCGTTGTCTGTTGGACAGTTCCACCAGATTGAGCAGCTTTTTTCTCTGCTCTCTTTTGCGCTTCAAGTTCATCGATCAGCTTATCAAAAGCGCGTTTCTGAGAAGCTAAATTCGCTCGTTCTTCATCAATACTCATTTTATGATCATGTAGTTCCTCTTCTTTTTTCTGAAGATTAGCTAATAATGTATTCTGTTCTGATAGCTTATCATTTAAGCTACTCTCTAAACCTTGTAAGTCTCTCATATCTGCAACTAACGATTCCTTTTGACCTTCTAATTGGTCTCTTTGTGCAGATAATTGATTTTTATTTTCCTCAACCTGTGCCTTTGAATCTTCTAACTCTTGCTTGTCCTTCTCAAGTTTCATCTTATCATTAAGATGCTCTCTTAAGATGGCTTGGTCTTGATCCATGATTTTACTAACGGCTTGCGTACGGCTAATAAAATCACCGAAATCAGATGCGCCCATAATTACTTGTAAGTATTTAACACTACCACCATTACGCTGAAGATTACGCAAACGATCTGTTAGTAAATCTTCACGCTGTTCAATTTTTCGTTTCGTTTCTTTAATACTTTGTTTTAACTCTTTGATTTTTTGCTTTAAACGCTCGATTTCTTCTTCTAATTCTTGAATTTCATTTTCGACTTTTTTAATTTCGTTTTGCGTACGTTCAATTTCGCCTTTCTTTTCATCAATCTGATTTTGTGCTTTGTTTATTTCTTCTTTTAAACTATTAATCTTGCTTCTCATTTCGCTTTGTTCTTCTTTGTTTTCTTCAATTAAATTCTCTAATTTTGATAATTCACCTGATAAAGCTTTTCGTTTTTCAGTAGCTTTTTCTGATTTCTCTTTTAGGTCATTAATTTCTTGATCAACATTTGCATGTGCTTCATTAACTTGAGTAAAAGCTGCTCCAAACATCGCTAACAACGTTACTGACATAATAACGGTTATTCTTTTGTACAACACACATTCCCTCCTATTATACTCTCTCACTATACGTTCAAGAATTTCCTTACGCTCATTACGCTTCCCCAAACACCGATAAAGACTCCAAGTCCAAGTAACAATAATGACAGCTGCCAAGCAAATGGATTAAATGGTAATAATTCTACGAATGGCAGTAAATTACGTCCAGCTACATTTTGATATAGATAGTAGTAGCCAACTACAACCATTGTGATTGGAATAATGGAACCAATCACTCCCATTAACATTCCTTCTATAAAGAATGGCCAGCGAATAAAGCTGTTCTTAGCCCCTACTAACTTCATAATGCCAATCTCATTTGCTCTTGCGATAATCGTCATTCTAATCGTATTAGAAATTAGGAAGATTGCTGTAAATAGCAGCGCTGTGATGAACCCAATTCCTATGTATCTAGCATATTTATTAAAAGTTAAAAGACGTTCTACGGTTGCCTGAGAGTAATCAACCTCATCAACGTAATCCATCTGTTTAACTTGTTTTGATAGATTCTTATAATAATTCGCATTGGTTGCTTTAATTACAAACACATCATTAAGTGGGTTACTGTCTTCAAACATCATGCCCCACTCATCACCAGATTCACCCATATCTTCAATCAGTTTGTTTAATTCTTCTTCTTTTGATGAATACTCAATCGACTTAACATTGGATAATTCATTCAAGTTAGATTCAAGTTCCTCAATAGCTTGTTCTTCCGCACCAAGTTCAACATATACATTCATTTGTACATCCTGTTCAATGTTTTGTGCGACTTGGTTTAAGTTCAGAATTAAAGCTAGAAAAATCCCAACGAGAATTAATGTGGTCGTTACTGCACCGACTGAAGCGACTGTCATCCAGCTATTTCTTATGATGTTTTTAGAACCTTCTCTAAAGTGTCTTCTAGCTGTACTAAGCTTCATAACCGTACTCTCCTCGATGCTCATCCCTTACAACTTGTCCATTTTCCATCGCAATAACGCGCTTTTTCATGTTATTGACAATCTCTTGACTGTGGGTCGCCATAATGACGGTAGTTCCAGATGAGTTAATATCTTCAAAAAGCCTCATGATTTCCCACGACGTCTCCGGGTCTAAGTTACCAGTTGGCTCATCAGCAATTACAACTTTCGGATTGTTGACGATTGCCCTTGCAATAGCAATCCGTTGCTGCTCCCCACCTGATAATTGTGCTGGAATAAAACGCGCTTTATGTTTTAAACCAACTTGATCGAGTACACTCATGACACGACGACGGATCTTTTTAGGGTTTTCTTCAATAACTTCTAACGCAAAAGATACGTTTTCATAAACGGACTTTCGCTGAAGCAATTTGAAGTCTTGGAAGATAACACCTATATCGCGCCTTAAAAACGGAACATCTTTCTTTTTCAATCGTCCTAACTCCACATTATTTATGTACACTTCACCTTTTGATGGGACCTCCTCACGATACATCATTTTAATAAACGATGTTTTTCCGGCGCCACTAGGTCCTACCACATATACAAAATCACCTTTTTGGATGGATACATCTATGCCATTCAAGGCAGCCACGCCATTCTTATAAACCTTGTAGACATTTTTCATTTGAATCATAGACGCCACAGTACCTCCTGTTGTAAAAGAAAAGCCATGAAATTTCTGAAAATTCATTTATTTCAACATTCATTATATCATATATCGACAATTATTCCTATTTTATATTAAACCTTTTATTCAGATATTTTATATTATAACACGTTACGACATTTTGTTTAGGGAAAATTTTGTTACATTTTTATTTCAAACGTTAAAAAGTGAGTTACAAAGACAAAAAAATAGCCCTTGGACCTAAATCCAAGGACATTTGTCATTATATTACCTATTTACTAACCAATCGGCAACTTTTTGTGCATCTTCTTCACTAACTTGATCTTGTGCTGGCATTTGCCCTTTACCATTTTTGATAATACCTACAATGTCATCAGCACTATAGTTATCACCAACATTTTTTAGAGATGGACCCATGCCACCACTTAAGTCTCCACCGTGACAACTAGCACAGTTGGTCTTATAAACTTCTTCACCAGCTTGGGCAGTTTGTTCGCCGCCACTTTCTTGACCAGATTCTTCACCAGATTGCTCTTCACCTGTGTCACCAGTATCGCCAGTATCACCATTGTTACCGCCATCATCGCCGCCACCACAAGCAGCTAGTACTAACATCACACTAAACATACCTACAAGAATCTTTTTCATAAATAGGACCTCCTCTTTTGAGATGTTATGGTAATACTCTACCCAATTCTAAATAAATTATCCTTTTACTTTTGATCTTAAAAATGCATCTATAAATGAATCTAAGTCACCATCCATAACTGCTTGAGTATTACCATTTTCTAAATTTGTACGGTGATCTTTCACCATATTATATGGATGGAAAACATAAGACCTAATTTGACTGCCCCAACCAATTTCTTTTTGCTCACCTCGAATTTCATCGAGTTCTTGCTGTTGTCTTTCAATCTCTAGTTGATATAACTTCGACTTTAACATTTTCATTGCTTGTTCTCGGTTTTTTATTTGAGAACGTTCAGATTGACATGTCACAACGACATTGGTTGGCAGGTGTGTAATTCTAACAGCCGAGTCCGTTGTATTGACATGCTGACCACCAGCACCACTAGAACGATAAGTATCAATCTTTAAGTCCTCTGTCTTAACATCAATTTCAACTTCTTCGTTGAACTCCGGCATGACATCACACGATGCAAAGGATGTGTGACGACGTCCCGAAGAATCAAACGGTGAAATTCTAACTAAACGATGCACACCTTTTTCAGCTTTTAAATAGCCAAATGCATTATGGCCTTTAATAAGTAGGGTTACACTTTTAACTCCGGCTTCATCGCCAGGTAAATAATCTAATGTTTCAACCTTAAAACCTTTTTTCTCTCCATAACGTTTATACATTCTAAGTAACATTTCAGCCCAGTCTTGAGATTCTGTCCCGCCCGCTCCTGGGTGAATTTCTAAGATGGCGTTGTTTTTATCATAAGGTTCACTAAGTAAAATCTCTAATTCAAACTCATTAAACTGTTCGGTCACTCGCTGGATTTCCCTATGAAGATCCTCAAACAGCTCTTCGTCTCCTTCTTCTTTCACTAATTCATAGGAAACTTCAAGATTTTCTAAATCCTCTTCGTTTTTATCAAAGCTTTGTACTCGTTCTTTTAGCGCATTGGCTTCATTAATAATTTTTTGCGCTCCACTTGGGTCATCCCAAAATTCGGGAGCTGTCATTTGTTGCTCTAGTTCTGCGATCTTCTCTCGGTCTTCTTCTAAGTCAAAGAGACCCCCTAAAGTCTTCAAGTCTGTTTTGTAGTTTGTTTAATTGATCTTTGATTTCTGATAAATCCATTTCATCACCTCTACTGCATCTGTATCTACTGTTAGTATACCACTTAAGGTCTTGGAAAAAACAACCTATTCTTGACAAATGTATTAAAAATCCTCAGTCTCCGAAAAGACTGAGGATTTTGGTTTAGGCATTTTTACCGTGACAGTTTTTATACTTCTTGCCACTTCCGCAAGGACATGGGTCATTACGACCAATATTCTCTTTCTTAATATAAGGTTTCTTTTTCTTCTCTTCATTTTGACGTCCGCCTGAGACAGCTTTCGTACCAGAGGCAACCTCAACACGCTGCAGGTTATCTCTGATTTGCGCCTTCATCGCATATTTCGAAACTTCTTGTTCGATTTCAGCAATCATCTCTTCGAACATTGAGAAACCTTCCATATTATACTCTTGAAGTGGATCGGTTTGACCGTAAGCACGAAGGTGAATACCTTGGCGCAGCTGATCCATCTGGTCGATGTGATCCATCCATTTAGAATCCACTGTGCGAAGTAAAATCACGCGTTCAAATTCACGCATCTGTTCTTCAGTTAATTCTTCTTCACGTTCATCATATTTTTTATTCACGAGTTCCATAATGAGATCAATAATTTCATCAGGTTCTTTACCTTTTAAATCATTGGCGTTAATCTCATCAGTCTCTAGAATGTTAGCGTGAATGAAATCAACTAATCCATCTAGCTCCCATTTTTCATCGTCTTCATCTTGAGTGTAGGCTTGAACATTACGGGTAACCGTTGAACGAATCATATTTATAATGATCTCTCGTAAATTTTCACTCGTTAACACTTGCTGACGTTGTTCATAGATAATGTCACGCTGCTGTCTTAACACGTCATCATAAGCAAGTAGCTGCTTGCGAGCATCAAAGTTATTTCCCTCAACCCGTTTTTGAGCTGATTCTACAGCACGTGAAACCATTTTACTTTCGATTGGCTGATCATCATCCATGCCAAGTCGGTCCATCATGTTGCGCATGTTATCTGACCCAAAACGGCGCATTAGCTCATCTTCCATCGCAAGATAGAACTGTGACTCACCTGGGTCACCTTGACGACCCGAACGACCACGAAGCTGATTATCAATACGGCGTGATTCATGACGCTCTGTACCAATAACCGCAAGACCGCCTAACTCACGAACACCATCTCCAAGTTTAATATCCGTACCACGACCGGCCATGTTCGTTGCAATCGTTACAGAACCTTTTTGTCCTGCCTCTTGGATAATTTCTGCTTCTCTAAAGTGGTTTTTCGCGTTTAAAACGTTGTGCTTAACGCCAGCTTGTTTTAAGAGTTTAGAGATAATCTCTGAGGTTTCAACCGCAACTGTACCAACTAGCACGGGCTGTCCTTTTTCATAACGTTCTTTAATGTCTTGAACTAACGCTTTATATTTACCTTCAACCGATTTATAAATTAGATCAGAATAATCTTGACGAATAATAGGTTTATTCGTTGGAATCGCAACAACCCTCATATTATAGATGTTACGAAATTCCTCTTCTTCTGTTTTAGCTGTACCTGTCATACCCGCTAATTTATCATACATACGGAAGAAGTTCTGGAACGTAATAGTAGCTAACGTCATACTTTCTTTCTGAATTTGAAGACCTTCTTTAGCCTCAATAGCTTGGTGTAAGCCATCGCTATAACGACGACCCTTCATTAAACGACCTGTAAATTGGTCGACAATGACAACCTCACCATCTTGAACCACATAATCCGTATCACGCTGCATCACCACATGTGCTTTTAAAGCCTGGTTAATATGGTGAGTCAAAGTCACATTATTTAAATCATATAGGTTTTCAATATTAAAATAGTTCTCAGCTTTAGTAATACCAGACTCTGTTAACTGTACATTTCTCGTTTTTTCATCGTACGTGTAATCATCCTCACCGTTTAACGTACGAACAAACGAATCAGCTTGCATGTAATTAGACTGAGAACGCTTTTGAGACCCTGAAATGATTAGCGGAGTCCGCGCCTCATCAATTAAAATTGAGTCAACTTCATCGACAATCGCATAATGTAATGGCCTTTGAACCATTTTTTCCTTATAAAGAACCATGTTGTCACGTAAATAGTCGAATCCAAATTCATTGTTCGTACCATACGTGATGTCACAAGCATACGCTTCACGTTTTTCATCTTTAGATAAATCATTCGTATTTAAACCAACTGTTAAACCTAACCATTCATATAACTGACCCATTTCTTTCGAGTCACGATCAGCTAAATAATCGTTTACCGTAATAATATGAACCCCTTTACCAGTTAAAGCGTTCAAATATGCCGGCATGGTAGATGCTAATGTTTTACCTTCACCAGTCTTCATCTCAGCAATATCACCATGATGAAGCGCAATAGCACCAATTAACTGTACTAGGTAAGGTCTAAGACCTAACACACGCACAGCCGCTTCTCTTACAACGGCATAAGCTTCAACTAATAAATCATCTAATGATTCACCATTTTGATAACGTTCTTTAAACTCATCTGTTTTACGCTGAAGTTCAGAATCAGACAAGAGCTTAATGTCAGACTCTTTTTCTTCTATTTCATTCGCAATTTTTTCAAGTTTTTTAAGCTGTTTTGAATTTCCATCACCAAAAACTTTCGTTAACAATTGCCTCATATAGTCTGCACCTCTAATTCTTCATTTACAATAATCCAAGTATAATGATAACACTAAAAAAACAGAGGTACAATAAAAGGAAATTGTCTAAAACACGCGATTTATGCGCTTATAATAGAAAAAAGAAGGTCAGAACCTTGGAAACTGACCTTCAACAAGACCCAAATAAAGGGGACTATTATGTTTGAGGGTTAATCACTATGACCGGCATTCGGAGGATTGGTTGGGTTCGGAAACAGAGTAAGCATAACTCACCTCTTTTTCCTTTTGGATACTTTGGACTGTTTTCTGCATGACAATAACTTTTTCGTGGGTATGGGCAATCATGCGCATTAACTGCGAGATCAACTCAGCTTGTTGATCCACATATTTTTTCAACTCTGAACAACTGGGGCAGCAAGTTGCTGGAGTCGTATGGTTCACTTTTCAGTCCCCCTTTTGTCTTGTTGATTAAGTTATACCATGACTAAATTATTTGTGTCACACCCCCGAAAATTCGATTTTCTACTAATAAATATTGAAGTTTTAGGTCAGATTATGATGTAGAAATTAGCGATTTGCAGACGAAAATTGAAAAATGATGTTTTTTTAACTTTTTTTAAAGTTTTTTCAGCGTGATTACTCACCAAAAATATCATCGTATGCCTTAGACCAATGATATGGCTGGATCTCCTCAAGTGTCTTAAACACTATTTGACCATCCGTGTTAGTCACTGCCGCCCTCACATCTGCACCCTAGTAGAACAATCTTTCCTGGCAAACACCACAAGGGGTTAATACTTGGAATTCATCATTTTCACTTTCTCTTGCTACACAAACGGAATGTGTCACTTTTGTATGTAATTTATGCGCTTCAAGGATGGCACCCGTTTCAATACATAATTCAGTTGAGGCATTAATCACTTCAGGAGCGACACTAGTTAAAACCTTGCCGTCTTCGGTATACATAGCCGCTGCACCGCCCCACCCAGTAGGGTATCGTTGTTTTATTAAACCAACTGCAGATTCATAGAGTTTTTGTTCAATACTCATTGTTAATTTCTCCTTTTTCATATCACAGTGTTCAGATCTCAGCTTTCTCTTTAAACTTAAGTGGTTCTGGTAATTGGTTAGTCTAATTCTTAGATAAACTAATATTCCTTATCGATATTCGTTAAGTTCTAAACTTTTGTATTCCATCAACCAACAATCTTGGTACACACCTTCATGCAATTCGTGTTCAGGAAGCACCTTCACTTTATCAAAACCACACTTTTCATAACAGCGCAAAGCTCTTGTGTTTCTAACTTGTGGATCCATTACCACCACATCAGCCCCTTTTTTATAAATTAAAAAGCTGACCATTGACGATACAAGCAATGACCCAATACCCTTGTTCCAATAAGTAGGCTCTCCAATGAACTGATCAATTCCATAAACTTTTTGACCCATATAACCATGTTCCTCTATAAATTCATTCTCCGCTTCGTAAAATTGTATGTACCCTATTCTCTTGCCTTTAAATAACACCATGCAACGAACCGTGTCACTATCTTTAATGAAAAAGTTTTCTCGAACTTGTTCTGCATCAAATGATTGGTCTCGATCTTCATAATACTCCAGGACACGATGATCTGACAGCCACTTTGCTAAAGACGGTATATCCATTTGATTTAATGGACGTACTTCTAAGTCACCGTTTTGAAAAAAGGTAGAGTCTTCACCTTTCCATGACAAAGCTCTTTGCTCCAGCCTACTTACGTAATCTTTTTTAGCTGGACTGTAATCGCTTGTGTCATCATATAGAATTGCTAGCTCTTCTTTTAATTGGTTATATGCCGCTACTTCTTCAGGGTGAGACCTTAAATAATCTCGAACGACTAAATGTCTATCTATTTCTGGATGATCATACTGGTAAAAATGAATATGGTGAGTTCTCTCATCTCCACCTTTTCTAAATAGCCTCCTACCTGTAATCCCCCACTCGCCCGCAACATCATAACCTAGTGATGCCATTTCATCATTAAAGTTATCAATATTATCTATTTCTCTCACAATACACATCATGTCAATCACAGGCTTGGCTTTCATACCTTTGACCGACGTACTGCCAAAGTGTTCAATATCGATTATTTCTTGACCAAAAATATTTTTAAGGAATTGTGCTTCATCCCTGAACATTGCTTTCCATTCATCTTTATAATCTGTTAAACGAATTCTCATTTTATCAACTCCCTGTCTCATAAAACGACTTCCACACAGCAAAGCCGCCCCAACACCTGGAGCGGCTTAATAGTCATGTATTAAGTTTCAATCAACCCGTATTTACCATCATTACGCTTATAAACCACGTTTGTTTCACCAGTTTCAGCATTTTCAAATACGAAGAAGTTGTGCCCTAACATATCCATTTGTAAGACTGCTTCCTCTTCATCCATTGGTTTCAAATCAAAACGTTTTTTCTTAACGATTTGGATATCCTCTTCTTCAGCTTCTTCATTAACAGCAACCGCAGCTTCACGCTCTAATTCAGCAAAAACGTGTTTTGGTGCTCCTGCCTGTCTAGCTTTACGATTAACCTTTGTTTTATACTTACGAATTTGTCGTTCTAACTTATCAACCACCAAATCGGTTGCGGCATATAAATCAGCGTGACCTACCTCTGCTCTCAGTAACAAATCCGTCATCGGGATTGTCACCTCGATACGCTGCCCATCATTGTGTACACTCAAGTTCACATTTACATCTGAAGTTGGTGTTGTGTCAAAATAACGTTCCAACTTCCCTATCTTTTTCTCTACATACTCTCGGATCGCATTCGTGACTTCGATGTTTTCTCCTCTGATGTTATAGTTCATATGCATATCCTCCTTTCAAGATATGTAATCTATATTCTACAATACCCGCAAATATCCCTACCTAAACAATAAAAATATTTATAATATTTAGTTAATATTCAGTGCAGATAATAAACTGTTGTATTAACAAATTGAGTTTCATACCGATATAAATATTGTTAATATAAACATAAGGAGTGAGACATTATGAAGTTAGCCGAGCAAGATCAAAATCAATTAATTAATATAGTCGATACATTAGTTGAAGCTTCTGAGCATTTTCTAGCTTTAACAAGAGACAAAAAGTATACGGAAAGCATATATATATTCAGTTCTATTATTGAAGGTTATACGGCTGTTCAAAATATGATTAATAAGGATCAAGAACTAAAACAGAGCTTAAGTACATATGAAAACAAGATTACTAATAACTTCAAAACCATATCAACCACTATCGAAAACAATGAATTGATAAAAACAACTGAAACTTTACAATTTATTTTTATTCCTACCTTAAAAAAATGGAAAAAAGAAATCTTAAGTCTTTTACCTAATGTACATGAGAAAGAATCTATAACAATTGGTGTTTATGAAAATAACATGAACCCTATTGACGCTTATCCTGAGAAACGTGTAAAAGCATTGGTTAGTGAAGCAGAAAAAGCAAATACAAATATCTTTTTCTTTACTTCAAAGGATGTAGATATTGAAAGCGAGCAAATTCACGGTGAGTTCTTTGAAGGTAATCAAAGAAACAAAATGATGTTTCCATTTCCAGATGTTATTCACAATATTTTTCCAAAAACAATCTACCAACAGACATTGATTGAACGTAAACTGAGAAAGAAAATACCTTTTACATCATTTGTGTTTGGAGATAAATTTAATTTACCTAAAAAAATTGTTAAAAACAAAAAATACGCTGAGTTATTAGCTCCATTCAAAGTAGTAGATGAAGAATATATTGTCCATGAATTTTTAAGAGAAAACGAAAAAGCAGTTATAAAACCGATTCGCGGTGCTCGAGGTGAGAACATTTACTTCGTTCAAAAAAAGGGAGATCGTTATAGAGTTACTGAAAGAAAAAACACGGTCATTATGAATAGAGAAAAATTCTCTAATTTAATTCATGAAAAAATTCTACCTAACAATTATATAGTACAAAAATATATTAATGCGCGTACAAAAAATGATGAACCTTTTGACTTTCGTGCTCATATGCAAAAGAATGGTGAAGGCAAATGGCAAATTACTAAAATCTATCCTAGAACCGGCAGCTCCAATAGTATTCAAATTGATCTAATTAAAGGTGGTAACCTTAGAGATACAGAAGAGTTTTTAATAAACGAGTTTGGTGATTCAGAAGGAAAAAAACTTGATAAGAAAATGAAGACTTTAGCTATGGATTTAGCTTTCCATATTGATAAATTACATGGTCTTGCTATTGACGAAATGGGTTTAGATATAGCTATTGATGTAAACAGACGCTTTTGGCTTCACGAGGCAAACGTTGGTCCACAGACTTTTGCACACGAAGAAGAAAGAGCTGCAAATGTGATTGCGTATAGCAGATACCTAGCCAAAAATAGAATATTCCATACAAATCATTTTAATGACAGAAGTTTGTTAAAAAATCAATTTAATGCGAACGAGTCTAATCTAGAATACTTTAAAACAGATGATAAAATAATGTTGGGGATTTTAGGAAACAAAAAACAAGCAGATGATTTCATTTTAACGACAGCATATGTTGCCAATTATGATAATTTAAATTTATTTTATTTCACACCAATTGATGTTGACTATGAAGAAATGCTGATTAGAGGAAAGTTTTTTGAAAATAATAAATGGATTGAAAAAGTCGTAAACTATCCTGACGTTATATATGATTGTCTGAACGGCACAGATAAAAACAATAATATATACGAAGAATTTCAAAGTATACCTATTATGAACGAAACCTATGAATCAGACCTAAATACACTCAATATATATGAAGTATTAGCACAATCTAATTTTCCAAACGAGTACTTATTACCATTCAAATCTGTGGATAAAGTTAAAGAAATTGTTAATTTTATTGAACAAAATAAAAAAGTAACATTACAACCGCGATTTAAGTCAAGTTCTACACAACATTATTATATAGAAAAACTTGAAGCTCTTGAGTATTTAGTTATTGAAAACGGTAATGAAAAAAGGTACAACAAGCTAACATTAGAGCACTTTCTAAAAGAAGCTCTTAAAAAGAACCAGTATTTCGTCATCAATAAATCTCTCAATAATGAGAGTAACAACTTTTTAAAGGTTCAACTAATTAATAACTCTGATAACAAATGGGAAATTGCCAATCTTAGTCCTATCAGTCAAATGGGTGACATTGAATTTGTAACAGAGCTAAACTCAAAAATAAAATCACTTATGGGGATTTCTGATAAACTTGAGAATGAAGTGATAAATACTTCCATTGAAGTGTCAGATATACTCAACGTTGTATTTGAACATTTAACTGAAGTAGAAATTTACTTCGCATTCGATATGAAAAATCAACTCAAAATTAATGACATAAATTTAAATCGTTTAAATATTAATTCTAATGAGTTACAAATCGCAAAAAAGATAATATCAAAAGTCAAATCGATTTCAAGCCAAAAAAACTTAGTCTCATTATAAAATTAACCCAAACGCTATAGCGTTTGGGTTAATTTCTTTTATCAATATAGCTTCCATCTATCCCGTATAGACTTGCATAGGGATTAATATATTTTTTATTCGAAAGCTTCTTTTTTGACATAACACTAATATCTTGCTGAATCGATCCTAGGTATTTAATAACCAAAACCTTTAACTCTTCATCTAGTTTTATAATTTCTTGACCGAGTTGTTTTTCTTCATCTGTGTAAGGTGGATCAATGTCTTTCATTAAACGATCTCTATTTTCAACAAAATTCTCAAAAACTTTAATAAGTTCTTCTCTGTCACTGTGATTTGAACGTCTAAATTTATGCACCATTTGTTGAGTTATACTAAATAATTCTTTAACTTCTGACATTTGCTAAGGCTCCTATCTAGCTTGTGTTTGAAGCTTATTGGCCTTGATTACTTGTTGCCATGTTTCACGAAAACCTTCAACCATACCTTGAACCTCTTTTAATATAGAAGGATCATTTTTAACGTTTGCTTGAGTCAATTGATGATGCATATATTCATATAGTGGCATCAATTGATGAGATATATCATAATCCATATTCAATGTTACCATTAACTCACGGATTATGTCTTGAGCTTTTTGTATATTAGTATTTTTATCTTGTATATTTTCTTCTACTATAGCTTTGTCTGCTAATTTAATGAAACGAATACACCCGCTATATAGTTTGAGTGTTAATTCTTCAGGTGTGGCAGTTGTAACTGAATTTTGTTGATAAGCTATATGAGGTTGTGTTCCATATGCCATAAATAACACTCCTTTTATTGTTGCATTCCACCAAAGGCTTGCATCATATATGATGCTTGTTGATTATACTTTTGCATCGCCTGCTCCATTGCAGTGAACTGTTCCCAATACCTATCCTCTGTTTGTTGCATACGACGTTCAAAGTCTACCATGCGCTCTGCCGTACTCTTTAATTCTCGCCCCATTGTATATTGAAAATCAGTTTGTGCAGGACTGCCTGCACGTTCTTCAATACTATTCATAGTTGTTTCAACTACATCTTCAACACGGTTAAGTATTCCTCGAGAGTTTCCTTCTTCACTATTAGAAAACAATCGGTACACAGCATCAGGGTCTTCCTGTAACTTTTCTCTCAGTTTCGCTTCATCAACTTCCAGCTTACCACCTTCGCGCCAGTTAGAAGTTGTAGTAATTCCAACGTCTATTATACTATTTAAGTCACCATTAGGGTTATCTACTGATCCGTACCATGCAGTACGCATATCAGATACTCCTCGTCTTAAAATCCCATCATTTCTAAGTTCTCCACTTTTAGAACGTTCTTCCCAAAGTTCGATTTCCCTTTCAGACATTTCTTTTTTTTGGTCTTCAGTTAAAGGTGGGTAGTCACGAAACCGCTCTTCTCCAACCTTTTCATTAACAAAATCAATCAATTCATTATACTTTTCGATAAAGCCTTTAATTTTTTCTACTGCTTGATTAGTATCTTTCTGTACAGTAACGTTTACAGGACCATTAGTAGTCTCATTAAAATGCAAAGATAATCCATTAAGTTGATACTCATTGTTATGAGATGTCATATCAATTCCATTATATTGAAAGATAGCATCCTCTCCACCTTGTTCAGTAGTAGAGACATTTAATGAATCAGTAAAGAAAGCTGATAGATTATTAAATTCATTTCCATTTGCATTATAATTACCTGTTTCTGTTCTTTCCATAAATACTCGATTGGAAGTTTGATCATAAAAGGCTCGAACGTCTTCATTTGATTCATCAGATATTCTTGATAGAACATCATTAAGTGAATCACCATCTTCAATTGTAAATGAAACAGATTGAAGTCCATCTTTATTATAATAATCAAAACTAACTTCTTGTCCCACATACTCTTGCCCTAATGCCTGTTCAGCATCATAGCCTTCTCCAAACGTAGTTCCTTCTGGATTTGAGACTCTTATAGCAGCACTAGCTAATTGATTGACATCTAAGGAATAATTTCCTTCTGATGCCTGGTTATTCGCTGAAACAGAAATTGCTTCAGTAGAACTAGAAGCTGTTTTGGACATATAAGTAGAAGACATCCTCATGTCTAAAAATTGAGTCTTAAAATCTAATAGTTTCGTATTAACCTCACGGTATGCATCTCGTTTTTGTGTCAACCATAATTGATTCTGTTCCATCTTCTGTAAGGGTAAGCGTTCTGCCTTCATCAAGTCCTTTACCATTTGATTTATGTCCATACCAGACGCAAAACCAGTCAACCTCATATTGTTATTGATCAATTCTCTCACCTCGTTTAGATTCGTTCATCGACTATAAAACCCATAAATTCTGCCATTGCTGCATAAACATCAAGTAGTTTCTTAGGAGGAATTTCCTTAACTACCTCTTTTGTCTCCTTGTCTACAACTGAGACATAATATCGATCAAGCTTATCATGAAACTCGAAATGTATTGATGTTTTCATGGGTTCGAGAAAATCATTTAATCCTTCTACTAACTCCTCAGCCTTTTCTTTCGTAATATCTTCAATAGGCTGTATTAACTCTCTATTATTTTCTTCCGCCTGCAATGCCGGCCTATAACTTAAGCTGTTAAATTTATGTAATGTCTGTTCGCCCGTGCCCCGCAGGAGTTGAGAATTAGACAAAATGCTTTCTACTTTCATCTACAAACAACTCCTCAATCTATTCTTTATATTTAATATCGGCATAACTTAGTGATTTTTTAGTCCAAAACAAAAAAAGAGACTCTAGATTTACTAGAGTCCCAGACTTATTTCTAATTATCCTAATAATTGTAGTACTGATTGTGGTTGTTGATTTGCCTGAGCTAACATTGATTGAGATGCTTGAGAAAGAATGTTTGCTCTAGTCATTTCCATCATCTCTTTGGCCATGTCAACATCACGAATACGTGATTCTGCCGCAGATAGATTTTCTGAAGAATTGTCTAGATTCGCAATAGTATGCTCTAAGCGGTTTTGAACAGCACCAAGATCTGAACGTTGACCTGAAACCGTATCAATTGCCTCTTGGATTGTTGTAATTGCTTCATCAGCACCTTCTTGCTCTGAGATATCAATCTCGTTTATAGCTAGACCTTCTGCTGACATGTCTCCTACTCCTAATTCAATGCTTTGACCTTCATTTGCACCAATATGGAAATTAACTTCTAATTCACCATCTAATAAAGTTTGAGTGTTAAATTCAGTATCTTGCGAGATACGATCGATTTCTTCTACTAATGCATCCACTTCTTTTTGAAGTTCAGCACGATCTTCATTCGTGTTAGTATCGTTAGCAGACTGAACAGCTAGTTCTCTCATACGTTGAAGGATTGAGTGAGATTCGTTTAATGCGCCTTCTGCTGTTTGAATCATTGAGATACCATCTTGAGCGTTTCGGCTAGCTTGATCTAAACCACGGATTTGTCCACGCATTTTCTCAGAAATTGCTAGACCTGCTGCGTCATCACCAGCACGGTTAATACGTAGACCTGAAGATAATTTTTCCATTGAAGATTGCATTGCGTTTTGGTTAATACCCATTTGACGGTGAGTATTCAACGCTGGAATGTTGTTATTAATAATCATTTAAAATTCCTCCTTGAGTTTTATAATTGCCACATCCTTGTGGCAAGATGAAACAGTCAGAAAGTCGGCCGACATTTGACTGATTATCTTACATGTTTAATATCGGAGGTTTTTTAAAAAGGTTTAGTCGTTTTTTGTATTTTTTAATAAATTTATTGTATCCAATGTCAATTTGCTAGCATTTCGATTTTCTTGTAAGATTTGTTGGTAGATTTCAGACCGATGAATATCAATATGTTTAGGAGCCTCAATGCCGAGTTTAATTTGATCACCATTTACTGACACAACCTTCACTTCAATATCATCACCAATTTGAATTGATTCACCGATTTTCCTTGTGAGTACTAGCATGGTTCGGCTCCCCTCCTTTGATTGGAGATTTAGTCGAATAATTGAATTCTGAAAGCAGTAATTGTTTTCCTTTTTTATGTTTTACATTAATCACGATAGGTCCTTTTAAATTTACAGTAGAACGTTCAAAAGGGTCTTGTACGGTGACAATATTCCATACTTGTACATCATTAGGTTCCTCGATATATAACTGTTGTTTTGTTGACTGATCTAATTTGAATTCATATTTTGCTTCTATCAAGAATGGATTTGTGACTATAAATGCTAGGTTTTCTTGGTTAATCGATTGTAAAACCTTAAATGCTGGATTACCCTCTAAATCTAATAGAACAAACTGCTTGTACTCCTGAAAACCTGGCAGACCATTATCAAATGTTAAAATGTCATCTTTAGTTATTACAATTTCACCGAAGTATAAAGTCGTTAATTTCATAAGTCACCACTTCCTGTCTAAATTTCCATTTCAAAACCTAGGTTCTTATATGTCAAGTTATCAAAATTTATATCAATTTGATTGTCTTGTTGTAAATAAATATCAAGTTTCGATTGTTGATAATCTATTTCAGGTTGATGAGGTGTTGCGTTAATAATTGGCTTATTAGCATTGGCTTCAATTTGAACGTCTCCAGGATCATAATCGAACTTAACAGCAAAGTTAGAGGGAATCCACTTCATTTGAATAGGTTGATAATCATTAAATGAATTATTTTCGGAGATTTGCGCGATAACACCATTTGCACCTTTTTCAATACGCATTAGTTGATCCCCTTCATTCGCTATGCGAGATACACCTTCAGCAGCTTTCTGTTTACCTTCTTGAGCTGCCTCTTTAATCGCCTCAACCGGTCCAACCATGTTTAATTCTTTAAATGCTTGTGACTGGTCTATAGTCAATTTAGATGGTCGCCTATGTATCTTCAAGTTTGCTGGCGGTTGGCTAATGTGTAATTCTGCATGAGGTTGTCGAATTGACAGTTGACCTGGTGTTTTATTCATTCCAATCATAGCCGACTGCTGAGTAATATTTAGTTTTGGTAAATTCATATTAATCACCGCATTTAAGAAAAGCTATCTGTCGTTGAACAGATAGCTTTTATCCATTATCTTAGAAAATCCATTAACGTTGGTTGTATAATTCGAGCACCAGCTGATAGTGACGAACGATAGATGCTTTCCTGCATTTTTAGGTTCATAATAACCTCTTCCATATGAGCATCTTCATTTTCTGACATAATCTTATTGGTCGATATTTCTTGTTGGCTTAATCTAGTCTCAAGTAGATCAACACGATTCATTCGTGCACCCAAATCAGCGCGTTCATTTAATAAATCATTTGTATGAGAATCAATGACATTTAAGTACTCATCAAAATTATCACCTGACATATCCGGGTTTTGTAATCCTTCAACGAGATTATTTAGCTCTGTAAATAGATCTTCACTGAAAGCATTTGATGGATTAATGTTTGCTTTTATTTGAATCCCTTCTGACACTTCTATCATAACCGCCTCATCATTTTTAGGATTTGCGATTAATTCACCGTCATCTGTAAAACGAGCTTCTAGCGTATTCGTTCCATTAAAAATGTACTTATTATTGACTTTAGTATTCGCAAGGTCAATTAAGTGATTTTTAATCTGATCAACTTCTTTAGACATGCTTTCGCGCTGCTCTTCTTCATATGTATCATTACTGGCTTGGACGATAATTTCTCTAACCCGACTTAGTGCTTGACCTGATTGATTCATCGTTTCATCCGAGGTTTCCATCCAATTGCGTAGTTCACCCATATTTCGATCAAACTGTTCTACTTTCCCAAGCTCTGACCGATAATTAATTCCACGCATTGCTACTACTGGATCGTCCGATGGGCGGTTAATTTTTTTACCTGTTGAAAGCTGTTCCATATATTTATCCATTTGTGCATAGTTATTTCTTAAATTATTTAACAGACTATTATTCATCATATTTTGTGTTATTCTCATCAGTTATCACCTACCTCCCGACAATACCCAATTGGTTAATGACGCGATCTAGCATTTCATCCACAACAGTTAGGCTACGTGCAGCTGCATTGTAAGCATGTTGAAATTTGATCATGTTTGCCATTTCTTCGTCTAATGAAACTCCACTAACGGCTTGTCGATTGCTTTCGACTGATGATTTTAACTCAGAAGTATTTGATTCCATTCTGTTAGCTTCTTCCGCTTTTATTCCAAGGTCTCCAATCATGGATTCATAATATTTCTGAACAGATTTTCCATCTAAGTCACCTAAAACTGTTTCTCTTACCTCACTTAATTCAAGAGCATGTTTACCATCACCAGGAGCACCATCTGAAGAAGCAGCAATCTTGTTCTCATCATTTTTAATTTCATCAGATACCTTAATCAAGGAAGCCGCATTAAATTCATCGGTGTTTGTCATGTCAAAGAAAGTTCCGCCCTGCTGACCATTAAGTGTAAAACCTTGTTCATGCACATTATTAAAAGTTTCTGCAAACTCGTAAGCCATTTTGTTAATTTGATTAACCATATTATAATAATCTCCAACTGGCTCACCAACAACTGTTCCATTTTCAACAGTGACTTGACCATTTGCATCCATTGTACCTTTTAGAGAGCCAGTGGAATTAAATTCTAATGCATTAAAAGATACCGAATTACCCTCTTGATCAGTTAGATTCACTTGCGAAACTAGCTCTTGACCCTCATGTTCTACAAAATTAAAGCTAAAAGCGCGAGATTCATTTTCCTCTGAAATTAATGTTAAATTTTCCCCATTTTCGTTTTTCAAAGGGTTTCCGTCTTGATCTAAAAGTGTGATTTTAGCAATTCCTTCAGCAGATGCTTTAGAATTACCACCATTACCTATCTTTTCTACCTTAATATTTACGTACTGTGACAGTTCGTCAATTAGTACATCTCGCTTATCGTATAAGTCATTAGGTAGATAACCATTTGGTTCTATTCGGTTAATTTGTTCATTATATTCTTGTATATTATTAATAATTGAATTAACCTGACTACCATTCGTATTTAATTGATTTTTAAATTCACCTTGGACATTCTTTAGTGAACGATCAATATAATGAAACGTTTCTGCTAAGGCCTCTCCACGTTGAGTTACAACCCTTCTCACGCCACCATCTTCAGGGTTAGTCGCTAGGTCCTGTAATGAATTCCAAAACTGATCCATCGCCTTAGCCAATCCTTGATCACTTGGTTCATTCATAATGTCTTCCATACGACTTAAGGCATCTGCTCTAGAGCTCCAGTAGCCATTTTTGTTATTTTCTGTGCGGTACTGAAAGTCTAAAAAAGCATCACGCACACGTTCAATTTGTCCTGCTTGTACGCCTGTCCCCAACTGACCAGGTATTTCAGGTCTGTTTCGTGCCGGTGCTGGAAATGGGCTTGTTTGTTCAAACTGTACGCGCTGTCTTGAATACCCTTCTGTATTGGCATTCGCAATATTATGACTAGTTGTATGTAATGCCGATTGTTGGGTGAAAAGGGCTCTCCTGGCCACCTCTAACCCGTGAAAAGTTGAAGGCATAATCGTCTCTCCTCTACCTGTTTAAGCTTTTGAATCAAACATCGATGTTTGTTGTCTTTGAGGTGCCTGTTTATTTGAATCATAGTTCATTTGCTTGGATTGTGGTTCATACATCTCAAGCGACAAATCAATGAATTGTAATGACTGTTCGATTAATTCCCGGTTTAACTGCTCTTGTTCTTTTAACTGAGCAAGGTTGATCACTAATTTTTCAAAAATCTCCTCAAGTTTTTGTTTAGCCTCTTCGTCGTCCGTCAGTTCGATCAACTGAGTAATGGTCTGTTCTTTTGCGTTTGGCGCATGTTCTTCAAACCACTTCTCTGTCAACTGAATCCTTTTTGATTCCACTTGGTCAATCGCCTGAGCGTGCTTCTTTTCCTTCATGAGTAGCTGGTTAAATTCGTCGATTTGGCTATTTTTAACGAATTCTGTCTTTTGTTTGGAAAGCGCAAGCAGACTTTCATTAAATTGATCAAGTTTCTCCAAGTGGCTGATAATAGTTTGGATAGTCAAAAGACCCTCTCCTATACTCGTTTATTCGTCCAAAAATCAATCATTTTTTCAGCTGTTTTTTGAGGATTCACATCATATTCGTTATTTTGAACTTGTTGTTTAAGATGCTCGACTTTCTCTTTTCTCGCCTGAGCAATTCCTTTACCTTCTTGAAGCTGTTTAGCGGCATTTGAGATTTCAATCTGGTCTTGCTTTTGTTGAGTTGATTTAGCCTGTTCTTGTTTTTGAATCTGATTTTGATAAGGGTTTAATTTTGCTCCGTTTACTCCATTAATTTTCAATCAAAACACCTCTTTTACCGTCCTATTCTTTATTATTAATATCGGCATGTTATTAAAAAAGTTTAGTGCTTTATTTATTTTTATTCACGTTATAGTATGTCATCGTATTTACGGCTTCTTGCTTCACATCGGCCTCTTCAGTCATATTCTTCCTAAGTGTATCAGTGCAGCTTGGGCATAGCTTCCCTTCTGAGATAGGGTTGCCACATTTTTCGCACGGATAATTAAAATTTGGCGCTTGTGATGGGTGAATTCGTTTTTCTTTTATCCATTTTGTAATTAATGATTCTTCAACCCCTGTTTCGCTCGCCACTTCGTACATGGTTGCTGTGCGATTTTTTCTTTTTCTAATAAATTTATAGACTTTCTCGAACTTTTTCTCTTCTTCTTGATAACATTTTTGGCATACTGAAATTGCTCCTTTCACAAATAACTCGCCGCACTGTGGGCAGTTTGCTAACTCTCCCATCGTCATTCCTCCTAAATCAATCTATCAACTATTATACCGTTTATACTGAATGTTCACAAAATAAGTTTTCTAGCTTCTAATGAGTGTAAACGACTGAATGACTTCTGCACCTGAATCAGTTAGAAGCTGTGCCGCCTGTCTCAGCGTCGTTCCCGTCGTATATAAATCATCAACCAATAAGACCTTTTTTGGCGGTAGTTGTGTTAGTTCAAATGGATTTGTTGAAAAAATTCGCTCCTGCTTCGTTTTCTTTGATTGTTTTTCTGAACTTGTTCGTTTAAGTAAATTGAGGATCTTTTCACCTGCTAAACTAGCAATTGCTTCCGCTTGGTTAAACCCTCGTTCATTAAAACGTTCCTCACTTAAAGGAATCGGAACAATCGCAAAATCTTTTAGTGATACAAACGTTTGTTTGATTTCTTCTTTAAACACATAAATGAGTTCATAATCTCCGCGGTATTTAAAGAGCGTCATGATTTCTTTCATGAATTCGTTATACGTAAAAATGGACATGTTCCTCTTAAGCGGATCACGTCCATCAAGTCGTTCCCGCCAGGCAAAACAGTCACCGCATAAGTTAAGTGATTCTTTTAAAGGACGCATGCAAATTTGACAGTGATGGTTTGAGACTTCTATTAGTCTTTCAAATTGACTCTCGCAATCTGCGCAAATTTGTTTCTCGGCTGAGGTAAATAGCGTCGACCAAGTTGTGTCAGGTTGCAAATGTTTATAACAAATGAGGCAGTGCATGTTCCTGCTCCTTCCATTTCTTTGCTTTATGGTTCATCACTAATGAATAATGTTTCGACCGGACCATCGCATTTGTTTTCACTTCTGCAAAAAACGTCACGTTTCCATTTGGATCATTAGCACTTCTTCCTGCACGTCCAGCAATTTGAACCAGTGCCGCTTCATCAAATACATCATGATCGGCTTGAATAACGGCAACATCGATCGAGGGAAATGTCACCCCTCGTTCTAAAATGGTCGTCGTAATGAGGGCCTGAAATTTGTTGTAGCGAAACTGTTTGACGAGGTCTTCCCGGTCTGGGTGCTCTGCATAGACGTAAGGAGTATGGTTTAATAATGTAGACAATTGCTTAGCCATTTCTACCGTCGGGGTGAACAACAGGTAACGACGATTACCTCTATCGTTAATCCACTTCTCAATTTGATTCGGAAGAGTTCCCTCAAGAATTTGCTTTTCAATTTTTTTATTATATTGAAACGACGGAACGGGTAAAGGGTGGCCGTGGAATCTCATTGGAATCGAAACAGTAGGGATAAGGTTAAGCTTGGACTTTAGTTTTAGGTTGGTACGCGGAGTTGCGGTTAAGTATATTAAGGTGTGTTTTTCTTTGACGGCGCGTTTAACGGCTTTTGGCAAGGCTGGGTCTTTATGGTACGGGAATGCATCCACTTCATCAACGATCATGACATCAAACGCACAATCATAACGAAGCAGCTGGTGCGTGGTTGCAATAACGAGCTGCGCCTGTTCATCAACTTCAGATGACCCGCCATAGAGAGCCGCGGACTTCACATTTGGAAAATCTTTTCTAAGTCTAGGAGCTAATTCCCTTACAACGTCAGCTCGTGGCGTCGCTATGCATAGTTTCATAGAATGGCTAGCTGCGTAAGAGATTCCTTCATATAACATCTCAGTTTTTCCTGCGCCACAAACGGCATGAATGAGCAAAGACCCGTTCAGTTTTATCTGATTCACTAGTTCATTAGAGGCATGCTCCTGAAGAGGAGTCAAATCCCCACCCCAGACACAAGGATTTTGAACCTGCTCATATACTGGTGCCGGCCCATTCCATTGGTATAACGGCTCACACTCGCTCACTCTACCCATATTAATACACTTCCGGCAATATATATGACCAGACGGCAACTTACCAAAATATTTACGTCCTTGGTTAAAGCACCTTTGGCATTGATGCTGATGAATACCTGGAATTTCAGTTAGTAAATTTTGATTGATTAAATATTGGAAGGTTGGTTCATCTAAATGAAGCTCTTGCTTAAGAAGGCGTTTTCCGTGGAATAGCGAGGCAAAATGGTCGTTCAACTATGTTTACTCCTTTCAGATGTGTGGTTGTATCGGTCAGTTTTCCGATTTTATCGATCACTTTTCAAAATTTATCGTTCAGTTTTATAAAAATATCGGTCAATTTCCACTTTTAAAAACAGGCAAGCCAACAGCCTGCCTGTCTCATTAACTAACTTTATACCAGCAAAGGCCAATACCACCTTCACCCAAATGCGTTCCGATGACAGGCCCAAAATAACTGATGACAAATTCAACGTTTGGATACTTCTGTTCAAGTTCTTCTTTCCAGTTTTGCGCAATTTCCTCGCGCTGAGCGTGGATAATGCAAGCTTTGACCTTCTCCGAACCGTCAGACGTTTCTTTTAACAGCTGCTCCATCCGTTTGAATGCTTTCTTGCTTGTACGAATCTTCTCAAATGGAACGATTTTTTTATCTTCAAAGTGAAGAAGTGGTTTAACCTGTAGCAAGCTACCGACCATCGCTTGTGCACCACTGAGTCGACCACCGCGTGCCAAATGGCTTAAGTCATCTACCATGAAGTAGGCACGCATGTTTTCTTTTATTTCATTTAATTCTTTTATAATATCTTCAGGTGCTGTGCCTTCATTTGCCATTTCAGCTGCTCTTAACGCATAGAAGCCTTGCGCCATACAGCTGATTTCAGAGTCATATGGGTACACCTTAACATTGTCAACAGATTGTCCAGCCGAAACCGCCGCTTGGTATGTCCCGCTGATCCCGCTTGATAAATGAATGGATATAATAGCATCGTACTCTTTAGATAATTCCTCGTATTTATTTAGGACATCACCGATCGACGGCTGAGATGTTTTAGGAAGCTCGTCCGAGGTACGGACCTTATCGTAAAACTCTTTTGTCGAAATGTCATATAATTCACGATAGCTTTCCTGACCGAACGTCACAGCTAAAGGCACCACATGAATGTTTAGCTCTTCTAATTGTTCTTCGGGTATGTAGGCTGTACTATCCGTTACAACAACCGTTTTCATTCCCTCTCCCCCCTCTTTTTCTTACTATAAATTTTACTATATAACAAAAATAATTGCGATACTATTTTCAGGTTAGAATCATGACATTAGCCGACCCACTCTCACAAGATATCGACCTTTCACATATAAAAAACGCCGGGGCTCCCCGGCGTTTCACCTTACTTTACTTCAACCCAGCCGTTTTTGATTGCTGTCACTACGGCTTGCGTTCGGTCGTTAACGTTCATTTTTTGCAATATGTTTGATACATGGTTTTTAACCGTTTTTTCACTGATGTATAATCTTTCTGAGATGCCTCGGTTGCTTTGTCCGTCTGTCATAAGCTGGAGCACTTCACATTCACGTCTTGTTAGTAAGTGAAGTGGCTTACGATATTCTATTGGCTGAAATGCCGTGTTCGAACCTGAACCACTCGAATTCACACCAGCTAAAGCTAACCTGTGATAATCCTTTACTAAATTATGAGTGACTTTAGGATGAACATAAGAGCCGCCGTTACTTACAATCTTGATGGCATTAACGAGCTCATCCGTATCCATTTCCTTAAGCATATATCCGAGCGCACCGGATTTAAGCGCGTGCGTCACGTAAGATTCGTCATCATGAATCGATAAAATAATCACTCGTAAATCCTCAAATTTATTAATCAATTTGCGTGTTGCTTCTACACCATTAATATTAGGCATGTTGATATCCATAATCACGATATCTGGGTTCGTATCCTCAACGATCTTCATCGCATCCGAACCATCGCCACCTTCAGCAACTACTTCAAAACTTTCTTCAAATTCTAATATACGTTTAACACCTTCACGGAATAATTTATGATCATCAATTAACGCGATTCTAGTTCCCATTTGACAACCTCCTAAATTTTCGAATCTATTCACAGTATAACGAATGCCCTATATTTATTGGTCATCGTAAACGTTTGGTAAAGAAATTTTAACTTTTGTGCCTTGACCTAATTCAGATTCAACCTTTAAGTTGCCGTCCAACATTTCAATTCTCTCTCTCATTCCAATTAAACCAAACGATTGGTTTTTATTCGCCTCTTGGTCAAATCCAATACCATCGTCAATCACGCGAATATTTAGCCTATGATCTGTTGCTTCAAATTGTACGCGAATAATTTTCGCTTGAGCGTGCTTGACCGCATTTTGAACAGCTTCCTGTACCATTCGAAAAACTGCCGCTTCAAACTTATGCCCATATCGCATTTCCTTACCTTTAAACTCAAAAATGATTTTGAGCTCGTGATATTCCTCAATTGTTGAGAGGTACCTACGTAAAGTCGGAACTAGTCCTAAGTCGTCCAGCGCCATTGGTCGTAGATCATAAATAATTCTACGCACTTCATACAGCGCACTTCTCGCCATTTCTTTCATTTCTTTTATCTCTTTTAGCGCTTCGTCCATACCACGCTGCTTAATCGTCTTGTCAATAATATCTGAACGAATTAGTACATTAGCAAGCATTTGAGCCGGTCCATCATGGATCTCCCTAGATAAATTTCGGCGTTCTTCCTCTTGGGCTTCAATAATTTTAAGCCCAAACTCATGCTTTTGCTTCGCAGACTCTAACGCGTCATTCACTTCTTTAAAATCTTCTTGAAGATAAGTTAAAATCACATTGATTTTACTCATCAACTTTTCGGCTCTTTGAACACTATTTGCTAATGTTTTAATTCGTTGTTCCAAATCGTCACGCCGTTTTATTAACGCAACTTCCTTTTGTCTTTGAACAACTAACTGAGTTTGTAGTTCGTGTGTATTGTTATACACCTGGCGAACCTCTTCTTCAGAATATTGTTCAAAGTTTTTACTTACCTCGGATAACCGCACTCTAGAAGCTTTAAGTCGTCTCTCTAATTCGTCGCTCTCACTAATTATATTCTCTACCTCACGCTTAATTTCCTTCACTTCTTTATTAAGTGTATCTTGTTGTTTCCGTGATTCTTCACCAATCTCAAAGACTTCTTGTTTGCTATTGGTGACAACAGAAATCATTTCATCAATTACGGAATCTAGTGCTTTTTCATGATCTTTGACAACTGACATGACTAATTCCTCCATTGTAAGTATAACATTTCGAAAGATTTTAAATATTCGTGAGGGTGTAGTCACATTTTATCATTAAATATCCTATAGCACACCTTTTGCTCGAAATTTGTAATAACATTATAATATAAGAAGAGAGGGGTACGTGTTATGTTAGAAAAATATTTAACGATTAAAGAAACAGGCTCTCACGAAATCGTGATCCAAAAGTCTAGATTTATTGGCCATGTTAAACGAACGGAAACCGAAGAAGAAGCTCAAGAATTTATAAATTCAATTAAAAAACAACATAAAGACGCCACACATAATTGCTCTGCTTATATGATTGGCGAACAAAACTTAACCCAAAAAGCCCAGGACGACGGTGAACCTAGTGGAACTGCTGGTGTACCAATGCTTGAAGTCCTTAAAAAGATGGACTTAAAAGATACGACTGTTGTCGTAACGAGATATTTCGGTGGAATTAAACTAGGTGCAGGCGGACTCATCCGTGCTTATTCAAATGCAACATCTGAAGCTATCAAACATATTGGTGTTGTCGAGCGCACTTTAATGAAAGAAATACTCATTAAAGTAGATTACGGCCTAATTGGTAAATTAGAAAATGAATTACGTAATAGTGAATATTTAATGGGCGATACGGAGTATTTGGATCAAGTCACCTTTCATGTCTTTGTTCCTATTTCAGACGTTGACACATTTAAAACCTGGATGATTGACCTGACGTCAGATCAAGCTCATCTATCTGAAGGTGATGAGCGTTATGTAGAAAAGGATATTTCATTAGCTTAAGATGCTTGCCTATGACGGCGAGCATCTTTTTTAATAAAAAAATTCCCCCAAAAATAATTTTGGGGGCAAAATAAAAAGATAGCGTCTAAATAACCCTTTATGATCGAGGTCAATTATCATTTTATTATTTTTATATAACGACTGCAATACTTTGTGAGTTGATAAATAAATTTGTTTTTAGCATAAAAAAATGAACTTTTTATTAAAATTTTTTCATAAAATTGTAACTAATTTTACTTAATAATTATTACAAATAAACTAGTCCTTTATTCTTATTTTTTCAAAATATGAAGGATAATCAGAATTTACTAAGAAAATAGTTATAGTGTTTCACCAAAAAATTGGGGGAGGAATTATTTATATGAAAAAAGTACTAACATTGATTGCAGCTATTGCAATCGCGTTATTTTCTTTCTCGGCTCTAGGAGTTGGAGCTGATGAAGAAGAAAATTATTACTCGGTTGTGCTAAAGAACAATGCACAAGTTGAGAAGTTTAAAGGCGATCTTTCATTAACAGATGCCGAGATCGTATATGAAGTACCTGAAATTGGTTACTACCAAGTTAAAGGTACGGCTGGTGATTTAAACCAAATTAAGGGATTCAAAGGTGTACAAGCTGCAAGTCTTTCATTATCTTGGGACTTACCTGAATCTCAAAAAATTGAGTTTAGCGGAGATTTAGATCTTTCAGGTGACTTAAATGGTGATTTATATGGTGATCTATACGGAGATTTAAATGGAGATCTTTTAGGCGACCTTAACGGAGACCTATTAGAAGAAGCTGGCATGGAGATGCCTGGCTTTTGGCCAATCCAGTGGGACATTCAGCGCATTACTGAAAATGGTGCAAGCTATGCTGAGCACACTGGTTCTCACGATACAGTAGTAGCGGTTATTGATACTGGAATCAACCCGTATCATATCGACTTAGCACCGAACTTAATGCCTGGTTCTAAAAACTTTGTACCTGCTGGTGGTTTCCAAGGTACTGAACCAAGTGAAACTGGTGACCCTAATGACTTTGTAGACAAACACGGTCATGGTAGTCACGTTTCTGGTTCAATCGCAGGTGCTGGTAACGGTATGTTAGGTGTAGCTCCAGACTTAGGTCTACGTGCTTACCGCGTATTCGGTACTAGCTCAGCTGAATCGGCTTGGATTTATAAAGCGATGATCGCAGCTGCTGATGATGGTTCCGATGTATTATCGATGAGCCTTGGTGGATGGGATCTATTCGGTCAAACATTTGTTAAAAATGAAGATGGAAAATGGGAAAACGCTGGTAATGATGTAGCAGACTATGTTGCTTACAAGCGTGCTGCAAATTACGCTGAAGAAAAAGGCGCGGTTGTGGTCGTTGCAGCAGGTAATGATGGCCTTGACCTAAGCAACAACAATCAGGTGATGAACTACTTACAATCAGCATATGGTAGTGAAAACGTTGAGTTCCGTGGAACAGCTAAAACAGTTCCAGCTCAGTTATCAAACGTTGTGAACGTTTCTGCTACTGGTCCAGAAGATGTTTTAGCAGAGTATTCTAACTATGGTGCAGGTCAAATTGACATTGCAACTGTAGGTGGAGACACACGTCTATATAACTGGTATGCATCGCAAGGACGTTTAGATGAGTATCTTGCAAATAATATGCACTACTTCGAATTCAACTTAAGTGCAGACAGTGCTTCAAATGATGGTTACTACTTCAGTGTTGGTACATCAATGGCTACGCCTAAAGTATCTGCTGTAGCTGGTCTAATTATTGACCAAAACAATGGTGACTTATCTCCTGCACAAGTGAAGCGTGAATTACTAAATGGTGCAGTTGAAGAAGTCAATGGCCAAGATAAGAAAAAATTCGGTAACGGTCACTTAAACGCATTAAATGCAGTACAATAATTAACACTAAAACGAACTCGCTACTCTTAGCGAGTTCGTTTTTTTTATGTCATAGGTTACACGAACACTTCCCCTCAGAATACGGACAATTCACCCGATCACGCGAACACTTCACCTCTGGATACAGACAGTTCCTACGGTCACGTGAACACTTCTCCCCGGAATGCGGACAATTCACCCGATTTCACGAAAACTTCACCTCTAGATACGGACAGTTCCTACGGCCACGCGAAACAGTTTTTGCTCACTGCGGGCGGATTTTCCCTAACGAGGAGTTAAACTCTCCTCACGGCGGGTTGGTTCCCTCCTTAACATCATTTCCATAAAAAAAGCTGCCCTAAATCTCATTTAGAGCAGCCCCACATATTAATCTTCTTTATCTGTTAATTTAAATTTCTCTTTTCCTAAAATTAAATAAGCTAAATCTTCACGATCATAACTCTGTAAATCTTTTCGCTTAACTAAGTAGAAAATAAAGCCTAGCACAATCCAAATCACTAATGCCCATAACGACTCAGAACCTAGTGCAGCCGGCGAATTCGGATATAGTAATAATATTAAGAAACCAACACTTGATACCATTCCTAAAATAGCGATAAATTTTTTACCTGGTGAAACGATGTGAAGTGTTTCATCAAACTCACTTCCTTGATCATTCCACTTAAGTAAGCTATATGCTGTATAACAAGTATAGAAATAAGCAATGGATACACCTAGAGAAGACATATTAACAATCCAACCTAGTACTTCACGACCAAACCATGGAGCAAGGATTGCAACAATGGCAGCGAAAATAATCGCAAAGTATGGTGTATTATGCTTAGAATGCAATTTAGAAAAGGCGTTCGGTAGCACTTTACCTCTTGCCATAGCGAATAATACACGGCTTGCTGAAATTAAAAATCCGTTTAAGCCTGTGAAGATCCCCATAGATAAAGCGACTACTAAAATAACTAATCCGCCAGTTCCTAATACGTCTTGAACGACAGTACCTGTTCCCCACTGAAGACCTGCAGATGACGTATCCTGCCAAGGAGCTGCGACAGCTGTTGTGATGATCATAAATGAATAGATAATCGCAGCAAATAATAATGCCATCATAATTAACGTTAACGCTTTTCGTGCTGAGAATTTGAACTCTTCTGCAGCTTGTGGTACGTTATCAAACCCGACATAAGCAAATGGTGCAATCGCAACAATGGTTAAGATTGCTGCTAGCGGTGATACTTCTGGGCTAAATACAGGATTCATGTTACTAAATGACGCCCCGCTATTCGTCGTCATAAAGCCTGTTAATGAAAATACTCCCAAGATTAAAATCATAACAAATATAAATTGCATGCGACCAGATAATCCTGATCCTTTAATATTTAGATAAGTGAAAAATGCAACTAATAAAGTAACTATAATAATTTCAGTAAAATAAACATCCCAGCCTGCAACAGTATAAATCTTCATATTTTGAATGAAATCAGGGAAAACGAATTTAAGCATCAATGCAAAAGCTGTCGCGTTTAACGCCACAATACATATGTACCCTAACGTTAAGAACCAACCACTAATATAAGCGTGTACACGGTTTAAGCTTAAAAATGCATAAGCAAATTCCCCGCCTGAAACCGGGTAATTCCTGATCAGCACTCCATAACTGATTGCAATAATAGCCATTAATACAGCGCCAATACTCAATCCTAAAATAACGCCTAATGGCCCAGCACCAGCCATCCAATCAGCAGGTAGTACAAATGACCCCCAACCAATTGATGAACCTAATGCTATGGCCCATACCCAATGTGGTTTGAGTGTCTTACTTAGTTTCTTTCTCTCCAGTCCATTTCCAGAACTCAATTTTAAAACCCCTTTATATTTAGTTTTTTCACAACTATAACCGCTATTTTACCACTACGGTTCATCATATAAAAAACAGGTTTGGACAACTAAAACGCACCATGAAATAGCATTTACGCTCTAATAAGGTCCTCAGTTATTGAGAGGTTACCATAAAACGGTTTTTGCTTCATTTTGTCCAAATCTGTCACATCATTGTTTATTTTCCCCGAAATGTACCGTATAAATCATATTTTTTTTGACGAAGATGAAATAAGAACAAAGGAATTATTGTACAGAGAAAGGCTGACGGCATGACATGCGTAAATTTCTCCTGATTTTAAGTATCTTAATCATTTATTTTGTTATTAATGGTGTCAACACGGTGGATCGTATATTAGACTATAATTTCACTTCTGAGAAACAATCTGAGACGAATCAAGATAAAGAGTCCTATACTTGGACAGACGATGTGTTACCTAGAACCCCAACAAACCAGACAACCCAACCCGATGAAGATGACATTATTAACAAGTATGAAACGAGCTATGAAGAATTAAAACAAGAAACCATAACCGAAGTTGAGCAAATTAAAGAAAACGTACTATCTGAACTTGAAGAAGACCCAAACCCACTCAAGCTTGGAGCAATGGCTATTAAATATGAACAAAAAGCAACGGAACTGGAAAATGATATCGATCAGAAGTTTGAGGAATTATTTGAGGCGTTTGAGCAAGAGCTAGATCGTTATGGGTATTCCAAAGCATCAGTTGTAAAGCTGGAGCGAAAATATAAAAGTACAAAAACAGACCTTAAAAATGAACTTGTAAAAGAAGCAAGTGCTTGGATGGAAGGCAGAAAATTTTAATTTTCGACAAGAAAATACTTTAACATTAAAATTAATTGAAAATTTAGTAAAAAAGTCTCGGAATTTTTAGATGAAAAAGGGGTAACATTTTCCTAGTAAAGCTTATACAATTAAATTAAGATAAAGTCGATGCAGTTTAAAGGCAAACCTTTTGAAAAAAAGGGACGCAAAGCGAGTGGTCTAAGGGGAAACCTAAGACAGCACAGCTGCCTCATCTGTTGGGGGAGGAAAATGGTCACTATGACGCATTACCAAAAAGCTACAGAAAAACAACTGGATCGAGAATGGGTACTACTAATGAAAAAAGCAAAAGAAATGGGTATTAGTAAAAGAGAAATAAGAAAATTCATTGATGTTGAACGACCAAGTATATAACTTACAAACGGCCGTGGACAGTGAGTTCACGGTATCTTTATGTTTAGAGACTATTATTTTGGAAATACTAGAACCATAAATAAGTAGACTAGCAAATTTTACTATATTACAATATGACTATACATTTTAGAGAGTTGGTGAAATACGTGCCTAATGGAAAATGGTTCCGAATCGGTTATGCTGTCATCATCATTATGGTAATCATCTTTCTATCGACAAAGATACAGTTTATCTTCTCCCCCCTATTCGTTTTAGCTCAAACAATTTTTACACCATTAATTATTGCAGGGATTTTATATTATTTAACAAGACCCATTGTCGATGTACTAGATAATAAAATGCCGCGGCCGGTTGCGGTGTTAATTGTATTTTTAACAGGGATTGGTTTATTAGTTGGCTTAGTCATGTTAGTTTATCCTGAACTTCAAAAACAAATTGAAAATTTTGCTGAACAGGTGCCCACATTTATTGATGAAGCCAATCAATTTTTACTATCTGTGCAAAACAGTGAATGGTTTAATCGAATTTCTCCTGACCAACAAGCCATCACCGAATGGTTAAGGAGTTTAGAAACCAACTTAACAGATATTGCTTCTAATTTAGCTGGAAACATCACGACCTATTTAGGTGTCGTTGCTAGTGCCATTATTGTTCTAATTGTTGTACCTTTTGTATTGTTTTATTTACTTAAAGACGGTGAGCGTTTACCAAAGAGAATCATCAGCTTTTTACCGAAGAAATATAAGTATGAAGTAGGCGAGATTCTAGATGAGATGGATGATGCGTTAAGTAATTACATTCAGGGCCAGATTATTGTTAGTTTCTGTGTTGGGATACTGATCTATATTGGCTACTTGATTATCGATTTAAAATTCGCGTTAATTCTAGCATTTATTGCCTTATTTACAAACTTTATTCCATTTATCGGTCCATGGATTGGAACAGCACCAGGCGTTATTGTCGGTTTATTTGAATCACCACTTCAAGCACTGTTAGTAGTCATCGTAGCCGTTGTCGTTCAGCAAATTGAAAGTAATTTAATATCACCACAAGTCATGGGTAAAAAATTAAACGTCCACCCTATTACGATTATTTTCTTACTATTATTTGCTGGTAAATTCGGCGGAGTTGTAGCAATGATTATCGCGGTACCAACTTATGCAGTCGGTAAAGTTATTGTCAGTCACATTTACCGCATTATTAAACTACGAAATAAAGAGATGTTTGATTAAGGTTGTCTCAATTGAGGCAGCCTTTTTTACTGACTTGTCTGATATAATAGCTTTAAAGACTGATTAAAGGAGAACGTTTGATGGATTTTCAAAAATTAGTAGAGTTGTTTCCTAATTTAAAACGAGTTCATTCTGAGCCTAAACATTCTTTTACCTTTCGTATACAGGGGCAGCTTTATGCTATACCGGAAAAAGACTTAACTTATGATTATAAACAGATTATAAAAGCCTTTGCGGATCATGAACTTATACATACTAATGAAGAAAAAAACTGGCTGGACTTTCTTAATGGACTTAGCTCTGAGCGACCTATCCAGGGACAAAACATTCGCCTAACCATCATGCAAATACAAAATAATTCTGAACAGCAGGACACACTCAAAGAGTCCATTTCTTTACTCTTAAATAAGTCAGTTTTATTTCTGTGGGAGAAACCTAATTTGCTTGTGTTGCTTGAATCATTATGTGGTGATTATGAGCCAATTCCCTTTGAAGAAATTATCGACGTGATGAGTGACGATTTAGATTTGAATTTGAGGTTAATGATAAGTAACCCACTTAAAGTAGATGAAAAAACGCCTGAATTTTATAAGTGGTTTATTGATACGGCTGATAAGGTATTTACTAAAACGTCTAAACGATTAGTCAAACAAGGAGATGCTCTAATCCTTCTTCTTCCTGAAAAATACACATTTGGGGAACGTGAATATTTTGGCCAGTCGATTTTACAAAACAGTTCGGATGACGAAGACTTAATTAAAACCATCAAAACCGTCATTGAACATCAAGGGAATGTGACCGCTGCAGCGAAAACATTATATATGCACCGAAACAGTGTTCAGTACCGATTGGATAAATTTCAAGAACTGACGGGGCATGATATCAAAAACTTTAACGACATGCTAAACGTTTACTTAGCGATTCAGTTAATAGAATGATAGATATGCACAAAAAATTCTGAGTTTTTTGTGCAATCTTTCTATATGAAAGCGATTTCGCCTAAGGTACACTTAAATTAACACTTTTATATTGGGGGAATTGACATGGCAGAGTTACGTTTAGAAAACATTAATAAAATCTATGAAAAAGATGTACATGCGGTACAAGATTTTAATTTACATATTCAAGATAAGGAGTTTATCGTTTTTGTCGGTCCTTCGGGCTGTGGTAAATCGACGACTCTACGAATGATCGCAGGACTTGAGGAAATTACATCAGGAGAATTTTATATTGGTGATGACAAAATGAACGATGTGGCACCGAAAAACCGTGATATTGCGATGGTTTTCCAGAACTATGCACTGTACCCGCATATGAACGTTTATGATAACATGGCGTTCAGTTTAAAACTTCGTAAGGTTAATAAAAAGGAAATTAAAGAACGCGTTCAGAGAGCAGCTGAAATTCTAGGACTTGAAGACTTGCTTGACCGTAAACCTAAAGCCTTATCTGGTGGTCAGCGTCAGCGTGTAGCATTAGGCCGCGCGATCGTCCGTGATGCTAAAGTATTCTTAATGGATGAGCCATTATCAAACTTAGATGCGAAATTACGTGTCCAAATGCGTGCTGAGATTCAAAAGCTTCACAAACGCCTACAGACGACAACGATTTATGTCACGCACGACCAAACAGAGGCCATGACCATGGCAACTCGTCTGGTTGTTATGAAAGACGGCGTAATCCAGCAAGTCGGTTCACCTAAAGAAGTTTACGATAAGCCGAATAATGTGTTCGTTGGCGGATTTATCGGATCACCTGCCATGAACTTCTTAAAAGGAACATTAAATGAAAATTCAATTACGGTTGAAGATCACGATATCGCTGTACCTGAAGGTCGCATGAAGGTGTTACGCGATTTAGATTATGTTGGTAAAGAAGTCATTCTCGGCATTCGTCCTGAAGACCTTCATGATGAACCAGCATTTTTACAAACGGCAGAAGGTGCTTCGTTCAAAGCTGATGTAGAAGTGGCTGAGTTAATGGGCTCAGAGTCTTATCTCTATTCTAAAATTGGCGACCAAGAATTCACAGCCCGCGTGGATGCTCGCTCAAACGTCGATGCTGGCCAAGCGATTACACTAGCCGTTGACATGAACAAAGCTCACTTCTTTGATGCTGATTCTGAAGAACGCATTGACTATCAACGACAAGAACAAGAAGAAACTCAAGAAGCATAAACAGGAAAGGAGTTCGTCTGAGGTGACGAACTCCTTTTTTATTGGTCTTCATGTGCTCCCTAATTCGTTTGGATGCTTCTTTATTTAGGTTCAAGGTTCCCCTATCGACACTCGCGCTCTCCCAAATAGCGCTATAGCGCTCACCAGGTCCCTAACTCAATTTACGCAAATTCAACTGTCCTTCTCTCCATAAATCACTTTTACACGATCGTGCTGCAAAAGAGCGCTCGCTGGGAAGTCCTCGTATACCTCACCTTCCATCAACTGCTTGATAGCTGGTTGTTTATGTTCACCGAAGGCAAGCAATATAATTTCTCGGCTTTCCATTATGTTACCGATCCCCATGGTAATCGCTTGTTTTGGAACTTCCTCCTTCGTATCGAAAAATTTCGCATTTGCTTCACGGGTCGAATCAGTCAAATTAACAACATGAGTTCTTGCATCAAAGGCTGTTCCAGGTTCATTGAAACCAATATGGCCGTTAATACCTAGCCCTAAAATTTGAAGATCAATAGGACCTTCTTTAGCTAATAACCTCTCGTATCGCTGACATTCCTCTTCCAAGTCTCCCGTTTCACCGTCTGGTATGTGAACATGATCGTCTTTAAGATTAATAAATTGAAACAGATGTTTTTGCATATACTGATGATAACTTTGTGGGTGGTCTTGATGAATCCCGACATACTCATCTAAATTAAATGTTTTAACTTTATGAAAATCAACCTGTCCATGTTGATACGCCTGGACTAAGTTTTCATATAATCCAACTGGCGTGCTACCTGTTGCTAGACCTAACGCGGCATGTGGATTTTCTTGAATCACCTTCACAACTTTATCAGCAGCCTTTTGACTCAACTCTTTATAACTATTAACTTTTAAAAACTCCATCTCATTCACCTTATTCATACAAAACACCCTTGCAGAAGTTTTTTTGCACATTAAAATTAGAATCTACCAGAACCAAATCGGCCTCTTTACCGATGGTGATACTCCCTTTTCGGTCAAAAACTCCTAACTGCTTAGCGGGATTAACCGATGCCATTTGTATGCATTCTTCAAAACTCGCACCTGCAACCTTCATCATATTCCGGCAAGCTTGATCCATCGTTAAAACACTCCCAGCAAGCGTTCCGTCATCAAGTGTAGCTTTCCCGTTTTCAACTGTCACATCCTGACCTCCAAGTGAATAGGTGCCGTCGGGCATTCCTTTTGCCCGCATCGCATCAGTAATGAGGATTAACCGATCAGGTCCAATCGTTTTATAAATTAACTGAAGCATATCATCACCTACGTGGATGCGGTCGGCAATAAGTTCACTCTTTAGCTCATCTAAAAGCATCGCCGTTCCCACAGCACCAACATCTCGGTGATGAATGCCGTTCATCGCGTTACATAGGTGCGTCATTTGATGAACGCCACGCGAAACAGCTTTTCTAATCTCACTCGAATTGGCATCCGTATGACCAGCGGAAACGTTAACGTCCTGCTCTACCAAATAACGAATCAGCTCACCTTCATCATCAAGTTCCGGCGCTAAGGTTACAGTTTTTATACGGTGGTTTGCTAACGCCACCCATTTTTTCATAAGTTCCACATCAGGTTTCACGATATATTCCTTTGGCTGAGCACCTGCTTTTTTCTTTTCAACAAAAGGGCCTTCAATATGGAGACCAAGTATCTCTGCTCTGCCCTGATACTGATCGTTAGCGGCTGTTTTAAGCACTCGTTCTATGTCTTCATGTTTGCTAGTGATCGTCGTTGGAACAAATGATGTAACACCTTCTTTGACAATCGTGCGTGAAATTTCCTCGATCGCATCAACGGTTCCATCCATCACATCCGCTCCACCAGCTCCGTGAATATGACCATCGATGAACCCGGGAATCAAATGATGCCCTTCCCCATCTACAGATTCATCGGCTTCAATTAGTTCATTACTAATGTGCTTAATCACTCCGTCTTCTATTAAAACGTGGTGATTATTCAAGATGCCTTTCTCTGTATAAACCTGGACATCTTTAATTAGTTTATTCATACAATCACCTTTGAACTTTAATTTTATTAAATACTATTAATTTTTGTAATATTATTTCATTACCTTCACATTCATATTATAATAAAAAGTAAGATTAATAAAGGGAGAGATAGTATGATCCCAAATTCTTTTATTCAAAAAATCACAGACATTGTTGGTGAGTCGCATGTAGAGCATAGCGAAAGCGCAAGAATGGCTTACTCCTATGATGCAACTCCTAATTTCCAAAGTAAGCCTGACCTTGTTGTCAGCCCTAAAAATACGGAAGAAATATCTCAAATTGTAAAAGCATGCGGTGAACATCAAGTACCGATTGTTCCGCGCGGCTCGGGGACAAATTTGGCAGCAGGAACAACACCCACTCAAGGTGGCGTTGTGCTTTTATTTAATCGGCTCGATGAAATTCTCGAAATTGATGAGGAGAATTTAACCATAACAGTTCAACCAGGTGTGATTACTAAAACGATTTGCGACACGGTTGAAGAGAAGGGCCTTTTTTACCCACCTGATCCTAGCTCTATGAAAATATCTACAATCGGTGGGAACATTAACGAAAATTCAGGTGGCCTTCGTGGGTTAAAGTATGGCGTGACGAAAGATTACATACTAGCACTCGAAGTCGTGCTGCCGAATGGTGAAATTATACGCACAGGTGGTAAGCTTGCTAAAGATGTCGCAGGTTACGACTTAACGAAACTACTCGTTGGATCTGAAGGTACACTTGGAATCATCACAGAAGCAACATTAAAATTAATTCCAAAACCAGAAGCGAAACAGACTCTACTAGCCATTTATAAATCTATTGATCAAGCCTCGCAAACCGTCTCTAGAATCATAGCTAATAAAATGACGCCAGCGACCCTTGAGTTTATGGATCAGAAAACGATTAAAGCCGTTGAGGAGTTTTCGCATTTAGGTCTCCCAACTGATGCAGAGGCTGTTTTACTTATAGAACAAGACGGACCACCTCTGGTTGTTGAACGAGATATTGAGAGGATTGCAGCACTTTGTAAGCAAGAAGGTGCCATTGATGTACAAACGGCTCAATCAGAAACAGAAGCTGATAGGTTGCGTGAGGGGCGCAGAGCTGCATTGTCAGCCATTGCCCGGCTTAGTCCAACAACAATTTTAGAAGATGCAACTGTTCCAAGGTCTGAAATAGCACCAATGGTTCAGGAGATTAATAGAATTGCAGAAAAGCATAACGTAAACATTGCGACATTTGGTCACGCTGGAGATGGTAATCTTCACCCGACTTGTATGACGGATGCGCGGAATCAAGACGAAATGGAGCGAGTTGAGAAAGCTTTTGAAGAAATCTTTGCCTATGCGATTCATTTTGGCGGAACAATTACAGGCGAGCACGGTGTTGGTGAAATGAAGTCGCCTTATTTAGCTTGGAAAGTCGGCAATGCAGGGCTTGATGTGATGAAAAATATCAAAGCTGCATTTGATCCGCTTAATATTATGAATCCTGGAAAAATGTTCGCTAAAGAAACACGAAAACGAATCATACTTTAAGGTGGTGAACCGATGAATACCATTAGGGAAGATTTTGAAGAACGGATTGAAGAGAATGAACTTCTCAATTGTATGCGATGCGGTTTCTGCTTGCCGGCTTGTCCAACTTATGTTGAGACTAAAAGCGAAGTTCACTCGCCTAGAGGGCGAATTGCATTAATGAAGGCCGTACGTGATGGAGAAATCAAAGAATATGAAGAAGTTGAGCATTCTCTTAACGTGTGTCTAGGATGCAGAGCATGTGAGCCAGCATGCCCTGCCGGGGTTAATTATGGTCATATGCTGGAAGAAGCACGTGCCATTTTTGAAGAACATAAAAACCATTCTTTTAAAGAAAAAACTGTTAGAAAAACCGTGTTTCATAAGTTATTTCCTAATCAAAAACGAATGGAGCAAGCGACAAGTCTACTTAGCTTTTATCAAAAATCAGGACTTCAAAAAACGACTCGAAAACTTGGTTTTATGAAAATACTTCCGAAACATATGCAGCAAATGGAACGTGCCCTGCCCAAGGTCAGTCAGTCAAAACAACCGGAGGAGGCGATCTTTAAAGCTGAAGGAGAAACAAAAGCAACGGTTGCCATGTTTCGCGGCTGCTTAATGGATACCATGTTCCGCGAGACGAATCAATCGACTATTAAACTATTGAACAAGGCCGGTTGTGACGTTGTTGTACCCGATACGCAAAATTGCTGCGGGGCTCTACATGGTCATAGTGGTGAAAAGCAAGGTGCACTTGAGTTAGCCAAACAAAATATTGAGGCTTTTGAACAGGTGGACTGTGATTATATTATCACCAATGCTGGAGGATGCGGTGCTTTTCTACATGATTATGATTACTTGCTAAAAAACGATGCTAAATGGTCTGAGCGGGCTGAATCGTTCGTTAGCAAGATTATCGACTTCTCCAGCATTTTAGTAGAGCTAGGTTTTATGGATCATCATCTTGACGTCCCTTCACAAGTCGTCACTTATCAAGACTCCTGTCATTTGAGAAACGTCTTAGGGGTATCTGAAGAACCACGTCGGTTAATTCAGGCCATTAATGGCGCAGATTATGTGGAAATGGAAAAAGCGGATTCATGCTGCGGGTCTGCAGGGATTTATAATATCACCCAGCCAGAGATGTCCATGCAGATTTTAGACCACAAGATGGAACATGCAAGGGCAACTCAGGCACGTACAATTATTACTTCTAACCCTGGATGTTTAATCCAAATGAAACTCGGAATCGAGCGTGAAGGTCAATCTGATGTCATACGAGCCATTCATTTAGCAGACTTTTTGCTTGAGGCATTATAATGAAAACAAGGCTGTTCCTAAAGTTATAAAAACTTATAGGAACAGCCTTAATTTTTAATCATACAAATGACATGCTACCCAATGATCTTCTTCTATCTGCTTAAATTCTGGCTTTTCTTCAGCACATCGTTCATGAGCCATCGGACATCTCAATCGGAATGGGCATCCTGATGGAGGATCACTCGGATCGGGCACATCCCCTTGCAAAATTACTCGTTCTTTCTTTTCTTTTGGGTCAATACTTGGTATAGCCGATAATAAAGCTTTTGTATAAGGGTGTAATGGATTTTCATATAACTTATCTGTTGAAGCAAGCTCCATCATCTGTCCTAAATACATGACTCCGACCCGGTCACTCAAATGCTTAACAACATTTAAATCGTGCGAAATAAAAATATAAGTCAGGTTAAATTCTTTCTGTAACTTAATTAATAAATTAAGTATTTGAGATTGAATCGACACATCTAGTGCTGATACCGCTTCATCTAAAATAATTAATTTAGGGTTTAGTACTAATGCTCTTGCAATACTAATTCGTTGCCTTTGACCACCACTAAACTCATGTGGATAACGATCAAGTTGGTCCTTTGATAAACCAACTTTCTCGATCATATCAGCTGCTTTTTGCTCAGCTTCTTTCTTAGTAGCCATTTTGTGGGTTAACAACGGTTCCATCAATAATTTCTTCACGGTCATTCTAGGGTTTAATGAACTATAAGGATCTTGGAAAATTAATTGCATATTCTTCCGCATCTGTCTAAAAGAGCGCTTATTCACATCTAACAAATTATCCCCATAGAATAATACTTCTCCTTCTGTTGGTTCATGTAATCGGAGTATGGCACGCCCTGTAGTAGATTTCCCGCATCCACTTTCTCCAACTAAAGAAAATGTTTCATTTTCCTTCACATCAAAGCTGATGCCATCCACTGCTTTAACATAGCCATAGGTGCGTTTTAAAACACCGCCTTTAATCGGAAAATGTTTTTTTAAATTTTTAATTTCTAACACTTGTTGTGTATCGGTCATGGGCTTCTTCCTCCTCTTCATGTAACCAACATTTACTCGAATGGTCATCCTGAATTTGATAGAGTGGAGGCTCTTGTTCAAAACACCGCTCCATCGCATAAGGACATCTCGTCGCAAACCTGCAGCCCAAATCTTGATAATGATCAGGTGTCGGTACATTTCCTGGGATCGAATATAACTCTTCAGATTTATTTCCTAACGAGCGTATAGATGACAATAAACCTTTCGTATAAGGATGAGCTGCTTCCTCGAATATTTTTTCGACAGTCGATTCTTCTACAATTTGACCAGCATACATGACCGCTACCCTTTCACACGTTTCTAATATGACCCCTAAGTCATGCGTGATCATAAGGATAGCCGTATTGTGCAGATCAGAAAGTTCGTTCATTAAATCTAAAATTTGGGCTTGTATAGTTACGTCTAAAGCAGTAGTGGGTTCGTCAGCAATTAATAACTTAGGTTGACATATCAACGCCATCGCAATCATCACACGTTGTCTCATACCACCCGACAACTGATGTGGATATTCCTTCATGATTTGTTTAGGGCGCGAGATTCCTACTCTTTCCAACATGTCAACGCCCATTTGATACATTTCTTCTTTACTATAGTTGTTATGAATCTTTAATACTTCAAGTAGTTGATATTGAATGGTATATAAAGGATCAAGTGCAGTCATCGGCTCTTGAAAAATCATAGAGATTTCACTACCACGAACGTTACGCATCTCGCTTTTTGATAAAGTAGTTAAATCCTTTTTAGTGTTAGTATTGAGTTCAATCGAGCCTTCATTAATGTCTAGTACGTCTGGTAATAAGTTCATGATCGCGAGCGATGTTAAACTTTTACCACTTCCAGACTCCCCTACGATTCCATACTTCATTTTTTCATCTATTTTAATATTAATATCTTTAATAATATTAAATTCTTTCTTTTTAGTCTTATAATTAATAGATAAATTTTCTATATTCAACAAAGGGTTCATCTTAAACCTCCTCGGTTTGTGGCTATACTTAAAATGACGATCTTATTGTCTTAATTTAGGGTCTAATAAGTCCCTCAAACTATCACCCAATAAATTAAAACAAAAAATCGTAATCACAATTGCACCTGCCGGGAATAAAATCGTCCATGGCGCAAATTCCATATAAGTTCTAGCATCATTCAGCATAACGCCCCAAGATGGATCTGGTGGTTGTACCCCTAACCCAAGGAAGCTTAACGCTGCTTCAGTTAAAATCGCGCCTGATAACGCCAAGGTAATTTGAACAATAAACGGCGCCATGATATTCGGTGTAATATGTCTAATGATAATTAGTGAGGGCTTTACTCCAATAGCCTGGGCATTTGTAATATATTCGTTTTCTTTAACTGTCATTACTGCTGATCGAACTAGTCTAGTAAAGACAGGCATAAACACAATACCAATCGCAATCATCGTATTAGTCAAATTCGGACCCAATACCGCTATAATGGTAAGGGCAAGTAGTATATCTGGAAATGCAAAGAAGACATCCATAATTCTCATGATGATTTGGTCAGCCTTACCTTGAAAATAGCCACTGATTAATCCAAATATTAAACCACCTATCGCTCCTATGCCTACCGCAATTAGACCAACTTGCAAGGACACTTGTGCTCCATATATAATGCGAGAGAAAATATCTCGACCAAATTCATCGGTTCCAAATAAAAATTGACTACTCGGCCCTTCAAGAGTATGATTTGTAAACATTTGATCCGGTTTATATGGAGCAATTAAAGGCGCTAATAGAGCTAATATGACAACTAGCACGATACCAATTAATCCAACTAATCCCACTTTGTCATCTGTTAATTTTTGAAGAAACTCTTTCATGAAGCATCACACACTTCCTTCGCGTATTGTTTTATTTATAAGTGATTCTTGGATCTAAATAGGAATAAAGTAAATCTACTAGTAAATTAACCAATACGAACACAAAAGCAATAAACAAAATCGCACCTTGAATCACTGTAAAATCTCTTTGATTGATACTGGTTAATACGAGTTGTCCTAAGCCCGGTAATGAAAAGATTTGCTCAATAATGACAGTACCGCCCAGTAAAACACCAATTTGCATACCTATTATGGTTAGAATAGGAATCATGGCATTTCTAAGAGCATGATTAAAAATAACTAAGCGTTCCTTTGCCCCTTTGGCTCTAATCGTTCTAATAAAATCTTGCCTCAATATTTCTAAAATAGAAGAACGAGTCATCCTCATAACAGCCCCAGCCATAGCAGTTCCTAAAACGATGGAAGGTAATAATAGAATTTGAAGATTTTTAATAGGATCTTCAAAGAATCCAACATATCCAACAGGCGGACTATATGAGAAGGTTAAAGCCAATACAAGTATAAGTACGGTTGCTAAAGCAAAGTTTGGAATCGATACACCTAATAACGAAATAATTCTCACTGTGAAATCTGTTTTCGTATTTCTCTTGATTCCTGCAATAATTCCTAGTGGAATTGCAATAATCCAGGAAAGAATGGCAGACAGCATAGTTAGTTCAAAGGTAATTTTAAAACGGCTAAGAATGTCCGGTAATACTTCTCTTCCAGTACGCATGGATTCACCAAAATCACCGACTAACACACCACTCATCCATGTTATGTATTGTTCTAAGACTGGACGGTCTAATCCGAAGTCTTTTCTTAATTGAGCTAATGCTTCTTCTGTTGCGTCCGTACCTAAAATGGTCTGAGCTACATCCCCAGGGATGATACGAAGTGTAAAGAAAATAACCACTGACACACCAAATAGTACAGGTATTAACATTAATAAACGTCTTAAAATATATGCATACATGTCGCTCACCCTTAATAATGAGAGGCTGCTTAAATTAAGCAGCCTCTTTTTAATTTATTGTTTTGATACTTCAACAATGTCTTCCCCATCATGAGGATAAGGAGTAAAATTAACTACTGAATCTCTGACTGCTACATATTTCATTGGAGACACAAGAAATAAGTTTGGTGATAATTCTAGTAGGCGTTCTTGAGCTTTGTTGTAAATTTCCTTACGTTGTTCTTGGTCAACTGTAACCTTACCTTCTTCAACTAGAGAGTCAAACTCAGAATCAGAGAATCCCCAAACATTAGCTGAACCTTCTGTATTAAAGAAATAATTTAACGATCTGTCCGGATCAGTACCAGAACCATTTCTTCCAATAAGAACATCAGCTGATGTGTTAGACCAAGTATCTATATACTCGCCCCACTCAATTTGATTAATCTCGGCATTAACACCAATTTCTTTCCACTGTTGCTGTAATAATTGTGCCGTATCTACCATGTCAGCGTAAGTTGAAGCTGTGGTGATTGTAATGTCAAAACCGTCGGCATAACCCGCTTCTTCTAACAGAGATTTAGCTTTTTCAATATCATGCTGGTAAAGTTCGTGACTTTCAACGTCTATTGCCCAATCACCCATAGACGGTGCTACAGGTCCTGAAACAACTGCATCACCACTCCATACAATATCGGTAATGGCTTGACGGTTTGTCGCTAAACTTAGAGCCTGCCTTACTTTCGGATCATCTAGTGGTTCTGCATTTACATTAAATCCTACATAGCTATACTCTAAAGATTGATAGTCTTTCACTTCAATGTTCTCTTCATTACTGATTAGTTCAGCTGATTGCGCCGTTAAAGTGGTTAAATCAACTTCACCTGTACGAATGGCAGATAGTCTTGCTGATTCCTCTTTCATCGTATAATAAATAACTTCATCTAACTTCGGCTGCCCATCAATAAAATAATTTTCATTTTTTACTAGATTAACTCTACTATCAGCAACCCACTCTTCAAATTTAAATGGACCTGTACCAACTGCCACCTGCTGCAAGTCCCCGTTCTCTTCAATCACTTCCTGGTCAACAATAGCGGCACTTGCATTCGTTAAGTTAGATAAGAAAGTTGCATCAGGATTACTTAGATTGAACTGCACTTCATAATCCCCTACAACTTCTATACTTTCTACATTTGAAAAATAAGATGCAATATGCGATGCTGTTTCTTCTGCTAAAATTCTTTCGAAACTGTATTTAACATCTTCAGCTGTGACTTCATTTCCGTTATGGAATTGAACACCTTCACGCAATGTAAACACATAAGTCGTATCATTTGGTTGATTCCACTCTTTTGCTAAGTCAGGCACAACCTCCATGTTCTCATCAAACGAGACTAATCCACTATAAACTTGAGAGTAGATTCTAACAGATGAATGTGCAGGTGTTTTATGAGGGTCTAACCCCGCAGGCTCTTGATCATTAGCAATTTTCAGCACCTGTTCTGCATCGGTTTCTTTTGCCTCTTCTCCCTCTGTGCCTTCATTTTGCGAATCTGAATCATCATTTCCTCCCACGTTCGTACAAGCAGCTAGTACTAACACGAATAAAAGCAACACACTTACTAGTAACCCTTTACGATTAAACATCATTTTCTCCCCTTTTAATTATATAAATTCATCCATAATCGCCTTAAAGACTTCTTCACGAAAACCTTGTAAATTTTGAGGCTGTTTCGTATTTAAACGATTAGTCAGTAAAACAACATTCAATTGATGTTCTGGTACTATCCAAATTGCAGTTCCCGTAAATCCTGTATGGCCCATCCCCGCTGGAAACGGTCTACCTGAATGCCAGCCTAATCCCCTTTGACCTACTTGATTTTCTAAAGACTGATTGATCAGTTCTTCGTTTAGGAAGACTTCATGGTTATAAACTCCTCCTTTCAAATATAAATCATTCAATTTAATAAGGTCCTTTACTGAACCAAACAACCCGGCATGTCCTGCTTGACCGTTAAAAAAGTAATATGTATTGCCATCGTTTACTTCGCCAATGATCGGTTGATCTGTTTGACGCCATTGATTAAAGTCTAAACCCCGATTTTTGCACATGCCCATCTCTGTACGATTACCGAATTCAGTAGCGGCTATATTACTAGCGTTCAAAGGACCATAAGAAAAGTCACTACTTAGTCGTTTATTAAGATTTTGGTTCACTATTTGGTTAAGATCGGTAGAATACTCATGCTCCAACACTTTACCAAGTAACATATAGTTCAAATCACTGTACTCAACTTTTTCTCGTCCATCATGCTTGATCTCAATATCATCTAATAGTTTAAAAAAGTTTCTTTCAGGTAAATGAGTATAAAAAGGATGCCATGCTTTTATCCCTGAAGAATGAGTTAATAACTGATGAATAGTAATAGACGATAATTCCTTTTGTTGAATAGGTAAGCAATCACCTAATTGTGTTTTTAGCGATAACTTCTGATTTGTAATTAATCTAAGTATTAAGGTAGACGTGACAATTTTAGTTAAACTCGCTAAATCAAAAACCGTCTCACTAGTAACTTTTTGTGATTGATTTATATTCGTATAGCCAAGTGATTGTTCAAATACTAAATCATCATCCTTAATAACTGTACAAACGGCACCTGAGAAATACTCCCTCTCTAAATATTGATCTAGGATCGATTTCAACAATTGCATAATAACTCCCCAATTGAGCATTTGTTTTTCTACTTTTCTAAAAATTTTATTTAAAAAATAATGTGAATATACCTATCTACTATTTCCAATCGCTTCTCTTACAAAGCCTTGAGATTGTTCTAACAGTAATTTAGCCTGACTATAATCCACATTTGCGAGGATCATGACAATAGCTGGTTTTACTTTGAACCCTGTTTTTAACAGAACCTCTTCAGCCTCTTCATAGCTAACATTTGTCGCTTCATGCACGATCTTTTTACAACGTTCCTTCAACTTATAATTAGTAGCATTAACGTCTACCATTAAATTCTGGTAAACCTTCCCGTATTTAACCATGGAAGCTGTAGAAACCATGTTTAAAATCATTTTATGGGCAGTAGCAGCCTTCAGTCTTGTTGATCCAGTAAGAATCTCAGGTCCCGTTATAACTTCAATAGCAATATCGGCATACTCGCTGATTTCTGAGCCCTCATTACTGGAAAGACTGATTGCTTTAGCTCCAATCTTCTGCGCATATGACAAAGCACCCTTCACATATGGAGTTCTACCACTTGCCGCAATACCAATGACGACATCGTTTTCAGTTATGCCATGTTCTTTAAGATCATGAACTCCTAGATCAAAATCATCCTCTGCCCCTTCTACTGCTACCATTAAGGCATCCATTCCACCAGCAATAATCGCCTGAACTTTTTCAGGTAACGTACTGAACGTTGGAGGACATTCAACGGCATCCAATAATCCAATTCGACCACTCGTACCTGCTCCAACATAAAACAACCTACCCTCATTAATAAAAGAATGATAGACTGCCTCAACTGTTTCCTCAATTTCAGGTAGGACTTTATTAATCGCTTTCGGAATTAATAAATCTTCTTCATTCATCAGTTGCAGGATACTATCTGTTGACATTTGATCCAATTGCTTTGATTTAGGATTATGCGTTTCTGTTGTTAATTTAGTTAGTTTTTTCATCAATAAACCTTCCTAATTAAAAATTTATTACCAAGAGATTTTTCCCATTACCACTTGCTTCTCGGCACCAGTAGCAGCTGGTAAATTATTCGGCTTTTTATTAAAGCCTAAATACCCTAGCAATGCAAAAACAATCGCTTCCTTAGCATCCATATTCATCCCAAGCTCTTGTGTAGAATGTACCGTGACATGATTCGATAATTGTTTCTCTAAATTAACTATAAGGTGCCTGTTATTCCAACCTCCACCACTAATATAAATGGATTCAATGTGATCCGTCTCTACATGATAGCGAAGCGACCTAGCTAAAGTTTGAACCGTTAACTCAGTTATAGTCGATATTCGATCTAGTTCACTAATACGTTTATCATCCGCTTCTTTCCATAACTTTTCAGCATATTCAATACCGAATTGTTCTCTTCCAGTACTCTTTGGTGGAAGTTTTGAATAATATGGGTGATTCAATAATTCATTTAACCATTCTGTATGAACTTTCCCACGGCTTGCATACTTACCATCGGGGTCAAATGATTCCTTTCCGTTTGTATACCAATTCACAAAGGCATCTATTAACATATTACCTGGTCCTGTATCGTACGCTATGACGTCTTCAGGTTTACAAGCTTTTTTTAAAACGGTTAAGTTTGAAATACCACCGATATTAACTAGTATTCTTCCACTGTGTTCTGAACGAAGTAAAGTGTAATCTACAAACGGAACTAATGGGGCACCCTGACCGCCCACCGCAATATCCCTTGTTCTAAAGTCCCCAATGGTAGGGATACCGGTTTTCTCCGCAATAACACTAATATCCCCGATTTGTAAGGTGCTCGGTTGATGTAGAGAATCGTCTTCGTGAATGATTGGGTCATGGTAGATCGTTTGGCCATGTGAACTAATTAAATCAATGTCTTCATGACTTAACCCGGACTTTTGAATCGTGGTATTGACTGCGTTTGCAAATACATCACCTAACAACATATTCATTGATGAAATATCAGGTGATTGACTGCTCGGTTGTACGATTGACCGTAATCGCTCACTTAATTGATGACTATAAGGCACTGTAGAAAAATGTACGAGGTTAAAATCTATGTTCCCATTTTGTTCTTCAAAATCCACAATGGCTACATCAACTCCATCAAGAGATGTACCAGACATGATTCCACAGACTCTCATCCGAGTATTAGTCTCCATTAAACAGATTCCCCTTTTATGTAAGCGCTATAATTATAATATTAATTGAATTAAAATAAAAAATCAATATTATCAGTAAATTAATAAAATAATATTTCATGATTCTACAAAAATAAAAACACTCAAAATCAGGATGGCCCCGTTATCGAGTGTTTTGATATTTTTATTTCTTCTTTTTCACTTTATTTTGTAAATCTCTAATAGCTGTACGTGTTGAGTCTAAATAATCGACTGTTTGTTCATAAGATTTAGAAGCTAAGCACATAAACAAAATATCTATAACGTGGAGCTGAGCTAATCGAGATGATGTTGCTCCACTTCTAAATGAAGCTTCCTTTGTTGCTGAAGTATATAAATTAATGTCCGCTTGATCCGCAACCATTGAGCGTCCATATTTAGTTAAACTGATGGTCTTGGCTCCTTGAGAATTAGCAATCTCAAGAATTTTAGCTACTTCATGTGTCTCACCGGAGAAAGAAATTCCAAATACAATATCTCTCTCATCCGTATTCGCCACTGCAGTTGCGGCCATATGTAAATCTGTTAAAACAAATGCTGCACGGTTAATCCTTATTAACTTTTGATAAGCATCAATGGCAGGAATACTTGAAGCCCCAACGCCAAAAATGTAAATTCGATTGCCTTCTAACAAAGCATTTACCGCCTGATTTAAGCTATCTGTGTCTATTAAATCAGCTGTCTCTTGAATCGTTTGTACACTATTTAATGTAACCTTTTCTATCGTAGTCGTGTGAGGCTCATTAGGTTCAATGTCTCTAAATTCCATCACGTCATTACGCTGAAGGTCTCCTGCTACGCGTAATTTTAACTCCTGAAAACCTTTTAATTTTAGTGATTTACACAATCGAATGACAGCCGCACTACTTGTTTCGCTTTCTTTTCCGAGCTCAGTTGCTGTCATATTAATGGCTTTCTCAGGATAATCTAGAATAAATTGAGCAATTTTCCGTTCAGAAGGAGGAAGTTTACTTTTCATTTCATTTAACATAAAGATTCCTGCATTGGTACGTCCCATATTCAAATTTCCTTTCTACGTTTTATATGATCATTAATTTTACTATCCACAATTATGCCATATCATGTTTAGTATTGTTCATTAATTCGATTAACAAACTCGTCATCTCTTTTAACACCTAATTCGTTTAATGCTGCTATGACCGCTCCAAACACTGGTTCAACCTTGATGGTTTCTAAACTAACAGGATACTTTATATGTTCCTTTAATTTCGGAATCATGATATCGGCACGTTTAAAAATCCCACCTGATAATATAACAGTAATGGTTTCAGCTTCTTTATTACGAGACTTAATAAGTGTATTAATTGAATGCGCAATATCTTTAGAAATTGAATGTATGATTTCGTTAGCAATAGAATCACCATCAGCGGCGCATTCAAATGTTAAGGGACTAATTTCTGCAACCTTCACCCTATGATTCGGCGCATTGTAAATAACTTTAACTAATTCTGGCACTTCTTCACAATTAAAATGCTTAAGCAGTCGAGGGGTTAAAGATGTTACAGAACCTCTTCCATCAAAACTTTGAAAAACAGCTGCTAGTGATGCTTCACCAATGGCAAAACCACTTCCTAAATCATCAAATAAATAGCCCCATCCACCCACACGATCAATTTTATTATTAAATAAAGACAATGTGATGGAACCTGTCCCAGAAATATGTACAATACCGTCTTCTCCAAGTGTCCCCGCATATAGAGCGTTAATGGCATCGTTATTCATAACCACTTGCATTTGAGAATTTTCACATTGACAGGCAAAAAGACCTTTTAATAAGTTATAATTTTTGGTCTCACCGATCCCAGACATACCGGCAAAGCATAACTTACAGGCATTAAATTGTTTTAGAGCTTGTTTTTCTAATTCGTTAAAAATATAGTTTATGGTTTCGGCCAATTCTTCTTTCATCATTGCATTGGGGTTACTTGGGCCTGTTGTTACTGAAGCATATACGTTACCAAACTCATCGGCTAATATCGCTTTTGTTTTTGTTCCTCCACCGTCAATTCCAATCACATACGTCATTAATCTCACACTTTCTGAAGTATTAACTCTATTATAATTACTTGACATAATAATTTAAATACTTTTATTTTTTATTAAAAATTAATTTCAATTAACCTATCTCAAAAGCTATATTATTTTAGCACTACGTTAATAGTATAAATTTGTAAATCTATCATTCTAAACTATTATTTTATGATTGATAGTTTAATTTTGAAAGGTTTTTTCAGTCTTTAATCAAATATTGTAGAAGAAAATACTTTTTTGTAAAAGGAGTGATTGCTTTGAATCGCTTGCTAAAGGTTATCATGTTTTCACTAGTTCTAAGCGCTTTAATATCAGTAAGTATATTGACCATAACAGCAGAAGAGCAAGATCCTGATATTCGGATTGGTGTTGTTCCTAATGCCGAACAACTGACAATTGGTGGTGAAGGAAATTTTTCTGTGATTAATAAGGAAACAGGTGAGGTCATCTTCTCTGGAACAGATGACCATGTCCTAGCAGAACTGGATTCGACTGGCACCATCCAATCAAATTACCGTCTACAAGTATCTTGGACAACTTCTGAATCATCTAAGAATAACTGGGTAGAAGCAGCTCAGGCTGAGGGTTATGCTACCTACGTTGAAGATTACAATGGTGGATGGAGACTTTTTATCGGTGAATTTGCACCTGATGCCCCGTGGAGTGACCGTAATGATTTTCGAAACGAAGTCATTGACAAAGGACTAGCCGGCACAGACTCATTCTGGAAGGTTGTAACTATAAATGAAGGAAATTCATCTGTTAAATTAACCTTTCAAAATGAAACTGTGAACTTGGAAAATGCCGTTGTTTTACAATCTGATGATGGAATTGTTTCAATTAATGGTACACGTTACCGCGGTCTAGCTGAAGTAGGGTTTAACTCATCAGGTACATTGGCTGGAATTAACGAATTACCAGTTGAGGAATACTTAAAAGGTGTTGTTCCTAGAGAACTCCCTCCAGTTCCATATGGAGAGTTAGAAGCACAAAAATCACAAGCTATTGCAGCACGCACTTACACATTTGCTAACTTAGGTAAACGTAGTTCTGATGGATATGATCTATTGCCAACAACCTCTGACCAAGTTTACGGAGGCTATGATGCAGAGCACCCAATCTCATCACAGGCCATTGAAGAGACTAAAGGGGTCGTTGCAACCTATAATGACAATCTTATTACGGCCGTTTATCATTCAACAAGTGGTGGGTTTACGGCTAATAATGAAGATGTTTGGAGCTCAGGAGCTGTAGAATATTTAAGAGGAGTGCCAGATTCTGAGCGTGGTGAAGCACCCGAAAATGTTCCAGATCTATCTGTATTCAAAAATGCCGCAAATTCAACTTCTCTTCGCGCAGTTAAGAATGGAGATTTTGAATCTGATTGGTCTAAATATCACCGTTGGAACTTTGAGTGGTCGTCTGAAGAAATCTCTCAAGTATTAAGTGGTTACTATAATACCGATGTTGGAGAAGTTTACGAGATTAATGTACTCGAACGCTCAGACTCAGGTCGTGTGTTAGAAATAGAATATGTGACTGAAAACGGCACTTTCTATGAATATAAAGATCGTGTTCGTTGGTCGTTACCTTATATCACTGCAGATGGTATCGAACGTATTTTATTAAGTACGTTATTTTATATCGAACCTGTTCAACATGATGATGGCACTGTCGGGTTTAAAGCTTACGGTGGCGGCTGGGGCCATGGAGTTGGCTTATCGCAAACCGGCGCTGTCGGTATGGCTGAAAAAGGTTCTTCCTATGAAGATATATTAAAACATTACTATCAAGGCATTGAGCTTGATACACTATATTAATTCAAAAAGCTCGGGAGTGAACGCCCGAGCTTCTATAATCTTTCTTTTTTAAAATATAAAAAAAATAATGCAACAAATATTCCTACCAATCCACCAAATGCATCAATAGCGACGTCACCATAATAGGGCGTACGTCCAGGTGAAAAGCTTTGACTCAGTTCATCAGAAATCGCAAAATGAATCAGCAAGAAGTATGTCATGGCAATCTGGATAAACCTCTTAGAATCTAGTATTTTTAAAACCGCTACGTAGATTAAAAGGGCCAAAATAAAATACACGCCAAAATGAGCGAGTTTTCGAATTAGAAATTCTACGAATGGCTCGAGACCCATAACTTCCACGCTTCTAGTTGAATGATAATAAGTGAATTCAATTTTCTCTAAAAAAGGTCTTAAAGTTTCTAGAGGGAGATATTGAGATAGAAAAGGCTCCATCTCCTGCTCGTCCGCTGACTGGCTAGAAAACCCGAAGATCACCCCCACCCATACTAGAGGTAGCCCCCACCATTTAAGTTCCTTCATGTTTGATCATCCTAACTTTTTTCCTAGAACCTATTATAAAAGATTGAAACGGCTTTTGCAGTGTGCTAATCTTTTTAAAAATCAGATTATATTTTTAAAGGAGATGTTCACCATGATTTCCATTCAGGACGTTTTCAATCACTTACATACTCATGCTGAAATTAGCTGGGAAGAGTACGAAACAACTAACTATATTAAAAAACTGCTAGAATCTGAAGGGGTGCAGCAGGTGAGGACATTTCCTGATATCCCTGGCTTAGTCGCTGAGATTGGTTCAGGTAAACCCGTTGTTGCTGTCAGAGCAGATATGGATGCGTTATGGCAAGAAGTGGATGGTGAATTTAAGGCGAATCACTCATGCGGACACGATGCGCATATGACGATTACAATTGGTACTTTACTATCGCTGAAGGATCAGCCTTTACACGGAACTGTGCGTTTTCTGTTCCAGCCTGCTGAAGAAAAAGGTAATGGGGCTTTAACGTTCGTGAGTCAAGGTCTAGTCGATGATGTTGACTACTTATATGGCATGCACTTAAGACCAGCAGAGGAGTTAACGTGCGGCGAGTTTTCGCCTGTGATTAAACACGGTGCGGCTCGGTTTATTTTTGGTGAAATTAATGGTGATGACGCTCACGGCGCAAGACCACATTTAAATTCTAATGCGATCAACGTGGCAACCGAATTAAACAATCATATCTGTGGTATAGGCATTAACCCGATGGTTCCTCATTCAATCAAAATGACTCAGTTAATGGCTGGCGGAAAAAATGCCAATATTATTCCTGGAAATGCAAAGTTTTCGGTTGATTTAAGAGCTCAAACAAATGAGGGAATGGAAGCCCTTGATTTGCAGCTTAGAAAAGCATGCAATACGTTAGCGAATTTTTACGACGTCGAAATTAACCTGTCAATCGGGGCTGATGTCGCCGCATCCGTGACAAACGATGATGCGACCGAAAAGATGAGCGAAGGAATTATTGCTGCAGCTGGCAAGGAAAAATTAAAAGAACCGATCGTCACAACAGGCGGAGACGATTTTCACTTTTATACGATTAAACGACCTCATTTAAAAGCTACCATGCTCGGAATAGGTTGCGATTTGAAGCCTGGATTACACCACCCGGATATGACGTTTGATTTTGATGTCATTCCGAAGTCGGTTGAGGTTATGACTCAGACGGTCTTAAACACATTAAACCCCTAAGGCGAGTACCTTAGGGGGTTGGATTACTTTTTAAAACAAGCATCAATTGCTTTAATGACGGAACCTCTGAAACCATCTTCTTCTAAGGATGCCAAAGCACGAATAGTCGTGCCGTTTGGCGTTGTGACATGATCTTTCAGTTCACCAGGATGAAGTCCGGTTTCCATGACCATTTTAGCAGCGCCGTACACTGCTTGTGTCGCAAGTTCGTAGGCTAATTCACGCGGAATGCCCTGCCTAACTGCCCCATCTGCCATCGCCTCGATAAAGACATAAACGTAAGCAGGAGATGATCCACTAACTGCCGTAACAGCATTCATGAGGTCTTCTTTAACCATTTCGGCTTTTCCGTAACTAGAGAACAGTTCCTGCAGTTCTTCTAGATCTTGATTCGTGACGTTATCATTTGGACAATACGCGGTCATACCTTCTCCAACGAAAGATGGCGTGTTGGGCATTGTTCGCACCACTTTCGTGTATTTTGAGAACAAGTTTTCCATTTCATTAAGTGTTACACCGACCGCAATAGTTACAATAATTGTGTCCTTATTAACATGAGTACGGACTTCTTCAATCACATCTGGATAAGCATACGGTTTTACAGCTAAATAGAGCACATCACTTTCAGCCGCTACTTTCTTATTATCGCTACCCATTTCGATACCGAACCGATCGGTTACATAGTTGATCGTTTTGTCGGTAACAGCCGTCGCTTGGATCTGTTCGGGCGAATAACCACCGTAAGTAATCATGCCATTAATAATTGATTGTGCCATTTTCCCACACCCGATAAATCCTATGGTACGGATTGCCATGCCACACACCCCTTTCGTAAAATGAATTTTAATTTAATTGATATCATACCTTTATTGTACCCAAATGCCAAGTGTTACTAATAAGTTCAAACTTGAAAAATTATTTTGTCTTATAAGTTAGTTTGTCTTCTTAGGATCCCTGTTCGTATCTCGGAGACTTTTGTTCGCATTCCAATGGCTTATGTTCGCATTAGGCCGACTTTTGTCCGTATTCCGCCGAATTCTGTTCGCATTTCTCTGACTTCGGTCCGTATTCCAGTTACTTCTGTCCGTATGCCGCTAATTTCTGCTCATATATTCGAAAAAAAGCTGAATGGATCACCTAATCCATTCAGCTTACACTAATTTAAACAACTTGCTTAGATTCTTTTTTAGATAAAAATTGATCGACCTGCTCTGCGACTTCGCGTCCTTCTCGGATAGCCCATACGACTAGGCTTTGCCCGCGACGTGCGTCACCAGCAGCATAAATGCCTTCTTCCGACGTGCGGTAATCATTCATACCGTCTACCGTCCAAATACGGCCACGCTCATCTGTCTTAAGTCCAAAGTGCTCAAGTACTTCTTGCTCTGGTCCTAAAAATCCGATGGCAATGAGTACTAGGTCTGCTTCCCAAACTTGTTCCGTTCCTGGGATTTCTTTTGTGACTAACTTACCATCTTCATAGACCTTCTCGACATTAAGTGTATGAAGAGCCGTAACTTGACCATCGTCGTTCTGTTCAAACTTCTGAGTTAAAATTTCATATTTACGAGGGTCTTCTCCAAGTGCTTCTAATCCTTCCTTGTACCCGTAATCCAATTTAAATGTCATTGGAAACTCTGGCCAAGGATTGTCATCCGTACGGTCTTCAGGGCTTGCAGGGTGCTTACCGAACTGAACAACACGATTAGCGTTCTGGCGCAAGGCCGTCGCCACACAGTCAGCACCTGTATCACCTCCACCAATTACGATAACATTTTTACCTTCTGCTGTAATTGGTGTATCTTTTGGATCTGTTTCTAAAGCTTCTGTGGCAGCAGTTAAATATTCCATCGCAAAATGGATGCCTTGGCTGTCACGATTCTCAATAGGTGTATCGCGTGGGTCTTGTGCACCCGTGCACATAATCACTGCATCGTACTCACGGTTTAGTTCTTCTCGCGTAATATCTACGCCAACCTCAGTATTACAAGTGAATTCAATTCCTGATTTCTTCATCACATCTATGCGTCGGTCAACCGTTTCTTTATCCAATTTCATATTCGGAATACCGTACATTAGTAAGCCACCTGGGCGATCATCACGTTCAAAAATGGTTACGCGATGGCCCATTTCATTAAGCTGATCAGCTGCCGCTAAACCTGCAGGGCCTGATCCTACGACCGCTACATGCTGACCTGTACGGTTTTCAGGCACTTTCGCCTCAACCCAGTTGTTATCAAAACCACGCTCGATAATCTCATTTTCAATCGATTTAATCGTAACGGGGTCATCGTTAATTGCAAGAGTACAAGACCCTTCACAAGGTGCGGGGCAAACTCGGCCGGTAAACTCTGGGAAGTTATTCGTCTCTTCTAAACGACGTAAGGCCTCTTCCCAGTTTTCTTCACTGACAAGCTCATTCCATTCAGGAATAAAATTGTTCACAGGACAGCCGACATATGCACCGTCCCACTCAGCTCCTGTATGGCAAAAAGGCGTCCCGCAATCCATACAGCGTGAGCTTTGTTCCTTTAGATCTTGGTCACTAAATCGAATGACGTATTCTTCCCAGCTCTTTATACGTTCAATGGGATCACGGACGTCTTGGTCTTTACGGTTGAAGTCCATAAAACCTTTTAAATAACCCATATGCCTTCTCCCTCCTTTGGTGTTAATTTACTGAACTACTTTCTCTTGTTCTTTTTCCTTTGTGAGCATCGCTTTATATTCTTCTGGGATGACTTTCACAAACTGCTTAACCGATGCTTCCCAGTTGTTTAAAATATGCTTCGCTCGCTTACTACCTGTATATTTCACATGTTTCGTCAGCATCTCTTTTAATTCATTAATTTCATCGTGATCGTCTAATCGTTCAAATAACACTAGTTCACGGTTACACTTTTTCTTAATTTCTTTTTCATCACTGGCCCAAATATATGCAATACCACCTGACATACCAGCAGCAAAGTTCTTACCAATGCCGCCGAGGACAGCTACACGTCCACCAGTCATATACTCACAGCCGTTATCCCCAACACCTTCTACGACAGCGTGAACGCCACTGTTACGAACCGCAAAACGCTCACCAGCTCCACCATTAATATAAGCTTCACCGCTAGTGGCACCAAATAAAGCAACGTTACCAATAATAACTTCTTCCATTCGGTGAAGTGCGGATGGTAAATTAGGCTGAAAAATAATCTTACCGCCTGATAAGCCTTTACCGACGTAATCATTTCCGTCACCTTTAACGCGCATTGTCACACCTTGCGGAACAAAAGCGCCAAAGCTTTGACCAGCTGAACCTGTAAAACGTAAATCAATCGTATCCTCAGGCAATCCTTCTTCACCAAAACGTTTCGATACTTCAAAGCCTAACGTCGTTCCAACTGTACGATTCGTATTTTCGATTGGTAAATCAAGTTCAACCTTCTCACCACGCTCTAATGCCGTTTCAACCTTTGGAATAATGACAGTCTTATCTAAATGGCCGTCATTATACTCATTAATATGAACACGTTCACGGCTTAACCATGCCGCATCCGTATGATGTAAAATTGGTTCAAGGTTTAACTGGCGGGCTTTTGGATGAGCTTCTTTCTTGTGACTAACTTTAAGAAGCTCAGTGCGTCCTATAAGTTCATCTAGCGTACGAACGCCTAATTTTGCCATAATCTCACGCATTTCTTCTGCGACAAAACGCATGTAATTCACCACGTGATCAGCATTACCTTCAAACTTTTTACGAAGTTCTGGATTCTGCGTTGCAATTCCAACAGGGCACGTATCTAAATGACAGGCACGCATTAAAATACAGCCTAAAATAACCATTGGCGCTGTCGAAAAGCCGTATTCCTCAGCTCCGAGTAATGCTGCTTTAACCACGTCCCTACCTGTCATCATTTTACCGTCTGTCTCAAGGCGCACACGTTCTCTTAGTCCATTTAAAACGAGCGTTTGGTGAGCTTCAGATAAACCTAGCTCCCACGGCAGTCCAGCGTGACGGATACTCGTTTTTGGTGATGCACCTGTACCACCTTCATAACCACTAATTAAAATGACATCTGCTTTACCTTTTGCAACACCTGCTGCAATCGTGCCTACACCTGATTTCGCAACGAGTTTAACGTTTAGTCTCGCTTCAGGGTTGGCGTGTTTTAAGTCATAAATAAGCTGTGCTAAATCTTCAATTGAATAAATGTCATGGTGTGGCGGTGGTGAAATTAACCCTACACCAGGCGTCGATTTACGAACTTTCGCAATCCAAGGGTGTACCTTTTTACCTGGCAAGTGACCACCTTCACCTGGCTTAGCCCCTTGCGCCATTTTAATTTGAACTTCATCGGCATTCGTTAAATAATAACTCGTTACACCGAAACGACCTGATGCCACCTGTTTAATCGCACTACGTCTAAAGTCTCCGTTTTCATCTGGTGTAAAACGGTCCGGGTCTTCTCCGCCTTCACCGCTATTACTTTTACCACCAATTCGGTTCATCGCGATTGCTAACGTCTCATGCGCTTCTTTACTTAAGGCACCATATGACATCGCACCTGTTTTAAACCTTTTCCAAATGTCTTCGGCTGATTCTACTTCTTCAATTGGAATCGAATTTGTTTCATCATAATCAAAATCTAATAAATCACGTAAAAACGTTACTTTTTCGTTTTCAACTAGATCTGAGAACTTCTCATACATTGTTTTACTGTTCATTCTTGCAGCGTGCTGAAGTGTATGAATGGTTCTCGGATTAAATGAGTGATGTTCCCCATCATGACGCCACTGCATGTCACCACCTGATGGTAAGGTCTTGCGATGACTGTTGTAGGCAAGTTCATGACGAGTGAGTGATTCTTCTGCAATCGTCTCTAAACCAATTCCACCAATTTTAGATGACGACCCGTAAAAATATTTATTCATCAATTCTTCATCAATACCGATGGCTTCAAATGTTTGTGCTCCGCGGTAGCTTTGAATCGTTGAGATCCCCATCTTAGACATAACTTTAACAATACCAGACGTTGCCGCTTCACGATAACGCTCGATTGCCTGTTCATAAGTGAAGTTCTCAGCAAACTGATCGTCAACTAGCTTCTCAATCGTACGATAAGCCAAGTATGGGTAAATCATATCTGCCCCGAACCCTATTAAGGTCGAGAATTGGTGCACATCTCTCGCTTCAGCCGTCTCAACAATAATACTTGCTTTCGTTCGCAACCCTTTACGTACTAAATAATGGTGAAGCCCACTCGTCACAAGTAAGGACGGTATGGCTACCCTCTCTTCAGAGGTGTCACGATCGTTCAGCACAATCATTGAAACACCCTGATTAATTGCCGTTTCAACCTGCTTAAATAATGATTCAAGCGCTGATTCTAACCCGTGCGTACCACGTGATACGGGGTAAGTAATCGAAAACCTTTCAAAGCGAAAGTCACTACGACTGTTATGCACAACTGCGTCAAACTCTTGTTTTTTCAAAATCGGTGTATAAAGACGAATTCTTCGGCAATGCTCTGGTCCATCGTCTAAGAAATTATGTCTCGGCCCTAGATAAGATGTCGTCGATGTGACTCCTTTCTCACGAATCGCATCAATCGGCGGGTTCGTGACCTGCGCAAACAGCTGTTTAAAATAGTTGAACAAAAGCTGAGGCTGTTCCGATAACACTGCAAGCGGCGTATCGTTACCCATCGACCCGATTGGATCTTTTTGTTCTGTCACCATCGGCAGGATATTTTTCATCGTTTCTTCTTTTGTGTAACCATTCGCAAGCTGAAATTTGAGTAAGGTCTCTTCATCTAATTCTTCGCTCGATTCTGTAAAAACAGGACCTTTTAACTGAACTAAGGAATCATTTAACCATTCACGATAAGGAAACTTGTTTGCAATGTTCCTTTTTATATCTTCATTAAATAATACTTGGTGTTTTTCTAAATCAACATAGATCATCTCACCTGGAGCAAGGCGACCTTTTCGAACAATCTTTTCAGGTTCAATGTCAACCACGCCCACTTCAGAAGATAAAACGATCCGGTTATCCTCTGTCATGTAAAAACGTGCTGGACGCAAACCGTTACGGTCAAGTGATGCGCCGATTTGCTTACCATTCGTATAAGCAATCGCTGTTGGTCCATCCCAAGGTTCCATAATCGTACTTAAATACTCAAAGCAAGCACGCTCCGGGTCTTTCATTTGTTCATTTAAATCCCAAGCTTCAGGGACCATCATCATTGCGGTTTGTGACATGCTGCGTCCATTCATCACTAAATATTCAAATGCCTGGTCTAACATACCAGAGTCACTTGATGATTCATCGATGATAGGTAAAAGGTCTTTATGACGTTCTCCATAAACCGTTGAAATCGCAGCTGTTTCACGCGCTTTCATCCAGTTAACGTTACCTGTAATCGTATTGATCTCACCATTGTGCATCACCATACGGTTCGGGTGAGCACGTTCCCAAGATGGGAATGTGTTGGTACTATAACGAGAGTGAACCATACCAAATGACGTTTTAGCTAATGGATCTTTTAAGTCTAAATAAAACTCATCCATCTGTTCTGGCACTAGCATACCTTTGTAAACCACAATTTCTGGAGAAAGACTTGCAAAATAAAATGGTCCTTCTTTGAACCCCTGTAAGCTTGAAATGCGGCGTTCAATTATGCGGCGAATTAAATATAACGATTGATTAAATTTCTCTGTTGAATAAGTCGATTCTGGCTTTTTAATAAACACCTGTTTAATATAAGGCATCGTAGATTTTGCCGTGTCTGATAACATCGATTCATCAACCGGCACATCACGCCAACCAATTAAGTCATGATTCTCCTCTTCAATAACCTCATTAACAATCTCTTCTGCCTTGTTTCTTAAACGTTCATTTTGAGGAAGAAAAAGCATTCCTACAGCATACTCGCCTTGCTTAGGCAATAATTCGTTCCACGTTTTTCGATATAATTCATCTGGAATTTGCATCATAATCCCTGCACCGTCACCTGTGCTAGGGTCAGACCCACGTCCTCCGCGGTGTTCAAGTCGACAAAGGATCGTAATGGCATCTTCAATCATCTGATGTGATGGTTTATTATCTATATTGGCAATAAAACCAATACCACATGCGTCACTTTCGTGTTTCGGATCATATAATCCCTGCTTTTCAGGAAGTCCTGTGCGTATCATACATCTTCATCCTTTCTTTCTGATTGTGGCTATGTTAAACCCCGTTTTACGAGAAAATTATGTTTTGACTTAATTAACAACTTAAGTGGATTAAAATAATGAGGTCATTTCAGTGGATTCAGGAACAGTTCGAAAAAGTTATAAAAATGCGACAAATAGCTATTCTAATCGTATAATTTTTCTGTTATGCTATCAATATATATATTCGATAGAATCAATCTCATTTTGAGATATAGCGCTTACAAGGACTGATATAATGGAACTTAGACAAATTAAATATTTCATAAAAGTTGCAGAATTAGAACACGTTAGTGAAGCAGCAGCTGAACTGCACGTTGCTCAATCGGCAGTTAGTAGACAAATTGCCAACTTAGAAGATGAGTTAGGGGTTAAGTTATTTTTAAGAGGTGGCAGGCGAATACGCTTAACACCTGTTGGAGAAATCTTTCTTGAACGAGTGAAAAGTGCCATGAATGAATTCGACAAAGCTGAGCGTGAAATATATGAATACTTAAACCCTGAGGCCGGTACGATTCGTCTTGGATTTCCAACAAGTTTGGCTGCTAAAACATTACCAAATGTCATCTCAGCTTTTAGAAAAGAACATCCACAAATCGGGTTCCAGCTTCAACAAGGGACAGTTAAGGAACTTTCTGAAGCCGTGGTTCAAGGACATATCGATATTGCATTCGTCTCCCCTGTCCCCTCAAGTGACCCGCAGCTTGATGGGCATATCTTTTTTACTGAAAAAATGATGGCCTTATTATCAAAACAGCACGAGCTAGCAACAGAGCCTTACTTAAGGCTTGATCAGCTTAGGCATGAACAGTTCGTCTTGTTTAGACAAGGGTACATTATTCGCGATATTGTCATGAAAGCTTGCGCTCAGGTTGGATTTCAGCCGAGAATTGCGTTTGAAGGAGAGGATGTCGATACACTCAAAGGTTTAGTATCAGCAGGGTTAGGGGTGAGCGTTTTACCTGAGATCACGCTAACGGATATGCCGATGCGTGATACGAAGGCAATTGAGATTGTGGAGCCTGATGTATCAAGAACAGTTGGGATTGTGCTTCCGACCAACCGTACCCTCGCCCCATCAGAGAAAGTTTTCTTTGAATTTCTCGAAACCTATTATAATAAGTTAAACCAATTTGGGTATTAGATTACTTCGATGACCTTCTTTCAAATAATAGCCCAACGATTAAACCTAATAATATATTCGTAATAATGATCGGATTAATAGGGTCATAAGCCATTAAGAAAATCCATGATAATACGCCAGATACGAGACCCATTAATAATGTAAGATAAGACATGTTTAAATACTCCTTCTTGATGTTTAAGATGATTATATTTTACCATTTCTCAAGAGATTGGCCATAGACATGGTTTCACCGCTTGCGATTTTTGTATTAGATAATAAAACTAAAAATTAGATAATAAACTCATAGTCATTGTACAATAACTATAACCTCTTAACCAAAATAAAGACCCAAGCTAAACGTCACCGTTCTAGTTTGGGCCTTTTTATGAACCTATTAACTTTTCATCTTCGGATCCAGAGCATCACGCAAACCGTCTCCCATTAAGTTAAACCCTAACACAGTCAGCATAATTGCTAAACCTGGGAAAATCATCGTCCATGGAGCAGAAACGATATATTGCTGCGATTCACTTAACATCATTCCCCAGTCCACTTTTGGCGGCTGCGTTCCTAACCCTAGGAAACTTAATGCAGCAATTTCAATAATAGCTGTTGCAATCGCAAGCGTCCCTTGAACCACCACTGGCGTAATGCTATTAGGAATAATATGTTTAAATAATATACGCCTGTCGTTCATGCCGACAGCCCGTGCTGCGGTAATAAATTCTTCTTCTTTTACACTTAAAACTCTGGAGCGAATTAAACGTCCAAAATTCGGTACGTTAATAATCGCAATCGCAATTAAAGCGTTTTGTAAAGTTGGTTCAAGAATCGTTACAATCGCAATCGCAAGTAGAATACTAGGAAACGCTAGTAAGACATCGAATATACGAGAAATTAACGTATCCACCCAGCGACCGTAGTAGGCTGCAATAACCCCTAGCAAACTACCGACAATAATCGATCCAAATACTGCAGCAAACCCACCTGTTAGTGAAATTCTAGCACCGTGAATAATACGAGATAAAATGTCTCTACCAAAATCATCTGTCCCAAGCCAATGATCACTTGAAGGCGGCTGAAGCCTGTCGACTAATTGACCAGATGAATGGCTATAAGGTGTTAACCATGGAGCAAATATTGCCATGATTGTAAAGATCAATACAATAATCGTTCCAGTAACGGCTATTTTATTCTTTTTAAAATTCCTCCAGGCATCTTTCCAAGGAGAAGCAGGCTGCGTGACAGCTTGTTGATTTTTTACTTTTACAGTATCTTTCTTTACTTCAGTTTGTGGCATGACTTCTCCTCCCCCTAGTTGTATTTAATCCTTGGATCTACTAAGGCATAAAGTAAGTCCACAATAAGGTTGATAAATACAAAGATTGTTGCAACTACTAATATACCTGACTGTATAACTGGATAGTCTCTTGCTAATATCGCGTTATAAATATAAGTCCCTAAACCAGGCCATCCGAAAATAGTTTCGGTTAAAATTGCCCCACCAAGTAATAACCCTGCTTGAAGCCCAATAACCGTCATAACAGGAATGATGGCATTTTTTAAAGCATGTTTATAGACAACAATAAAACCTTTAACACCTTTTGCTTTAGCCGTTCTAATATAATCCGATTTCATGACATCTAACATACTCGACCTAGTGATGCGGGCGATAATTGCCATAGGAATCGTCGCTAAAGCTACACTCGGTAACACAAGATGACTCAATACGTCCTTAAATTGCCCCCATTCACCTTGTATAAGCGTATCTATAAAATAGATGTGGGTGATGGGATCTATTTGCGTCGCTGCATTGGTCCGGCTTGTTGATGGTAGCCACCCTAACTCAACAGAGAAAACATACTGCTCTAGTAATCCTAACCAGAATACCGGCATAGATACACCAACTAATGCTAACACCATAACGGCATAGTCTAGCATTCTATTATGAAACCAGGCACTGATTATACCAGCATTAACCCCGATAAATATCGCAATTCCCATTGCCACAATGGTCAGTTCGACCGTCGCCATTAAGTGTGGAAACAACTCTGAAGCGATGGCGCGATTCGTCTCAATAGATATTCCAAAATCCCCTGTTAAAAGACCACCAACATACTCAAAATATTGAGTATACCAAGGCTGATCCAATCCTAAGTGCCTTTCCATTTCAGCGATCGCCTCTGGAGATGCACGCTGTCCTAATTTAATTTGTGCTGGATTACCTGGAATTAAGTAAATAATTGAAAATACGAAGACACTCATACCAAACAGAACGGGAATTAACATGAATAACCTTCGTAATATATATGATGTCATGTTGCCCATACACCTCCTATGTTGAATAATGCATATGTATAAGATAAGGGAGTGTTAAAACACCCCCTTATTCCAAGTCAAACTTATTTTTTCTCAACATTTGTTACAGCTTCAGAGCCTGTTGCGTGCGGAACATATCCTTCAATGTTTGAACCAACAGCAACTACTGGTGTTGAGTGTACAAGTGGAACCCATGGTGCATCTTCATTTACAACTTCTTGAGCTTCTTTATAAATCTCAATACGTTCTTGTTCATCTGTAATACGCTGAGCTTCTAATAACATCTCGTTATACTCTTCGTTTTCGTAATCTGTGTAGTTACTACCACTACCGATTCCTAATAGCGTGTGTAAGAAGTTATCAGCATCACCGTTATCTCCAGTCCAACCTAATAAGAATGCATCAAAGTCACCAGCGTCAGCTTTTTCGATGTAAGTACCCCAGTCAATTGTTTGAAGGTTAGCCGTTACACCAATTTCTGCAAAGCTTTGGCGTAGTACTTCAGCAATTTTCTGTCCTTCTGGAATGTAAGGACGAGGAACTGGCATATACCATAAATCGAATTCAAATCCGTCGCCATAACCAGCTTCTTCAAGTAGCTGCTTCGCTTTTTCTAGATCATACTCATAGCCTTCTAAACTGTCATTATATCCAGCGATACTTGGAGGCATATAAGTTGTAGCTGGTTCTGCTTGACCATAATAGAACGCATCAATTAAGTCTTTTTTAGGTACCGCATGACTTAATGCCTTACGAACCTTTACGTCTTGTAATGGATTATCGCGTCCCATTGTGAACCCTAAGTACCCAATGTTCATCGATGGACGCTCTAATACTTTAACGTCTGGATTTTCCTTAATATCTGCTACTTCTGACGGGTTAACGCCATCTACAACGTCAACTTCACCGTTTTTAAGAGCGTTTAGACGAGCTGTGTTATCAGGAATAACTGTATAGATTACTTTATCTAACTTAGGTAATCCATCTCTCCAGTATTCGCCATTTTTCTCTAACACGATTTGCTGATCCGGCTTCCACTCTACGAACTTAAATGGACCCGTACCAACTGGGTTAGAAGTATAATCTTCACCATGTTCTTCAATCGCTTCAGGGCTAGACATTCCGAATGGACTCATAGATAAGTTCTTTAAGAACGTCGCCTGTGGTTTATTTAGCTTGAATTCAACTGTATAATCATCAACAGCTTCAACAGACTTAATCACGGCTCCATCTTCCCCTTTAAAACCACCAAACATCGTGAAGTAAGGGAATTGACCAGCATCACCGTTCATCCAACGTTCAAAGTTAAAAACAACATCTTCAGCATTAAAGTCTGTGCCATCATGGAATTTAACGCCTTCTTCTAAGAAGAATTTATACGTTAAACCATCATCAGAAACTTCCCAATCATGTGCTAACGATGGTACGACTTCAGTACTATCTTCAGCAAATGTTACTAATCCTTCAAAAATATTTTCAGTAACACGGAACGTTTCACCTTCAGTCGTTGTGATTGGATCTAACGCTGTAGAGTCCCCACCACGTGCATAAACTAACGTGTTACTATCTCCTGCAGCACTCTCACCTTCAGTTGATTCGCCTTCTGAAGATTCACCCTCTGATTCGCTTTCAGATTCAGTGCCCTCTTCACTACCTTCTTCTGGCTGTTCTTCCGTTTCGCCTGATTCGCCGCCGCTACAACCTGCAACAGCTACAGCTAAAAAGGCAGCCATCAATAACATTAATAGCCAAGATTTTTTGACCATGTGCTTTATTCCCCCTTATGAATAATTAAAATATATTTCATTAATCGCTAGAATCATTCATATAAATGACAAGCGACGTAATGACCAGATTCTTTCTCCTCAAAAGCAGGCCTTACTTCCTTACACACATCCATTGCAAATGGACATCTTGTGTGGAATGCGCAGCCTTTTGGCGGATTAGAAGGACTCGGAATTTCACCGCCAATAACATCTTCATCCTCAACTTCAAGTTCTGGGTCTGGAATAGGCACTGAACTTAACAATGCCTTCGTATATGGGTGAAGCGGATTGTCATACAGTTCATCTACATCTGTAAGCTCCACTAAACGCCCTAAATACATAACTCCAACTCGATCGCTAATGTGACGCACAACACCTAAGTCGTGTGCGATGAAAATATAAGTTAAGTTAAATTTCTCTTGTAGGTCTTTTAATAGATTTAAAACCTGTGATTGAATCGAAACGTCTAATGCCGACACTGGCTCGTCTGCAATAATTAACTTCGGACGAGTCATTAGTGCCCTCGCAATCCCAATTCTTTGACGCTGCCCGCCACTAAATTGGTGTGGGTAACGCTTAGCATGATATTCATCCAGACCTACAACCTCAAGAATCTCTTTAACCATTTGTCTGCGTTCTTTCTTATCACCGATCTTATGTACAATTAACGGCTCTTCTAAGATTTTCTCAACGGTTTGCCTTGGGTTTAAAGAAGCTAATGGGTCTTGGAAAATGAGCTGCATTTCCCTTCTAAGCTTTTTCATTTCAACATCTGATAGGTTCTGAACCTCTTGATTTTCAAAAGATATAGTGCCTTCGGTAGCTTCTAGTAATCTTAATAACAAGCGGCCCGTTGTCGACTTACCACAACCCGATTCACCGACTAAACCAAGTGTTTCCCCTTGCTTAACCTCAAAGGAAACACCATCGACCGCTTTAACCTCTCCTACTTTTCTACCAAATACACCGCCTGTGATAGGAAAATACTTTTTTAGATTTTTAACTTCCATTAATGTTTCCGTCATGATTGTTCCCCCTCTTCATCAAGCAAGAAACAACGTGCTGTATGATTTGGATCTTTTGTTTCGTATAATTCAGGATTTTCTTCAAAACAGCGATCAAAGGCGAATTCACACCTCGGTGCAAATCGACACCCTGCTTTGATTGAGCCAGGTTTAGGTACGTTACCTGGAATAGAATATAAATGGCTAACTCTGTTTCTGATGTCAGGAATCGAAGCAAGAAGACCTTTTGTGTATGGATGCTGAGGATTGTTAAAAACCGTTTTAACATCCGCTTCTTCGACCACTTTTCCTGAATACATGACTGTTACCCTGTCGCAAACCTCTGCGACTACACCTAAATCATGGGTAATCATAATAATCGCCATGTTTAGCTTTTCATTTAACTCTTTCATTAATTTTAATATTTGCTTTTGAATCGTCACATCTAAAGCTGTAGTCGGCTCATCTGCGATTAATACTTTAGGGTCACACATAAGCGCCATCGCAATCATGACTCTTTGTCTCATACCACCTGATAATTGGTGTGGATAATCATCTAACAGCTCTTCAGCTCGTGGTAATCCAACTAGCTTTAATTTATCGATTGCTCTCTGACGTGCTTCTTTTTTACTAATCCTTTTGTGTGTCAGTAATGCTTCAACTAGTTGATCTCCAATTCGGAACAATGGATTTAACGATGTCATGGGTTCCTGGAATATCATTGCAATGTCATTACCACGCAACTTACGCATCCTTTTTTCAGAAGCATGGACTAAATTTTCGCCATTAAACAAAATCTCACCACCGACGATCTTTCCTGGTGGCTTTGGAATTAACCCCATGACTGAAAGGGAGGTAACACTTTTTCCGCATCCGGACTCTCCGACAATTCCGAGAATCTCCCCTTCTCTTACGAAAAAGTCAACATCATCAACAGCTGGCACTTCACCATCATCTGTAAAAAAAGATGTTCTTAACCCTTTTACCTTAAGCTCATAATCTTTCAGCATATTGATCCGCCTTTCTCTCTATCGATGCCTCAGGCTATGTATTCACTAAAACATATAAGGCTTATCCTAACCGTGGGCAAAGCCATTTTGTTAATAAAATATGTACAAATTCACAATAAAAAGAATTTAGTGAAAATTCATATGTTTGTGATTATAAATATTATAAAAATATTCTGTAATTGTCAATATAATTATGTCTTAAATATAGGCTAAATTAATTATTTAACTCCTAGTTTGATGTTAATACCTAAGCTCACACGCAATTAAAAAAGATTAAAAAAGACATATGACTAAATCATCATATGTCTTTTCCAAACTAGATATTCATTTAATTTAATTCTGTAAATACTTATATGCGGACAAAAATCATGCCATGGAGACTGTTCATGGTCTCATGCGATCAATTCTCCTCGTAATACAAACAAAACTCTGCTCCAATACAAACACTTTCACCAAGAATACGGACAATTAACACGAAAATACGAACACTATACCACAAAATGCAGACAAAACTCTCACTAATGCGAACAAAACTCACAAAATTGTGGACACTCACCTCATCACGAGTACACCCCTCAAATATAATGAAAAAACTAGCCTCTCCGGCTAGTTTTTACCATTAATCTCTCACATTAACAAACACGTTGATTAGGAATAAGATGACACCGAGCACTACAGCGTAGGACATCATCATTCCAAATGCGACGAACCCTGCAAATTCAGCTCCTTGAATATACTGAGCTAGGGCAATCATCATAAGTGGTAACCCGATAGTATGAAGCCAGAAATGGGTTTTTGCCATCCAGCTCCCAGCTGCTTTTGGATATAATTTATAGATGACGGCAGCTAAAGCAAATGATACCCAGCCAATAAGATTAATATGCACATGTACGCCTGTGAGCGCGTAGTCATGTGCTTGAGACATGTATTGCCCCATCAAAACGCCTACTAAAAAATATAAGACCGAAAGCCTAAACATCCATACGACCATGCAATTCACCTTCTCTCATAAGGTTTTAAACTAATTCATCTTATGAAAGAAAGTTCCATTTTATACTAAAAATATGAGTAATACGGACAGGGACACAATGCTTAATAATGTCGTCACTAACGTTACACTTGAAACAAGATCAGGCCTTGATCTGAATTCCAATGCAAACATCGTAGTGGTCGCAGCTGTCGGCATGGCAGCTAAGATAATTAATACTTTTCCTAGTAAATCCGACACTGGTAACAACATCACACAAACCCACGCAATCACAGGCATGATGATCAGTTTGATGGCTGTACCTAAAGCTACTTTTCCAGTTTCAAACTGTTTAAATTTAATGTTCGCAAGCTGCATCCCTAACACAATCATCATAAGTGGCAACGCGACTGCTGCCATGAAATCGACCATTTCAACGACGCGCGAGTGCAAGTTAACACCTGTAAAATTAAGGCCAAGCGCCACGATAATCGCATAAGTTGCAGGCATTTTGAACACTGAATAAACGGCGTATCGAATCTCATAATTGCCTCTAGAAGCATAATAGACGCCAAATGCATTCATGATAATGGTCTGAACAGCCATAAATAAGATCGCATACCTAAAAGCCTCTTCTCCTAAAGCAAATAGTACAATCGGCGTTCCGTAATTTCCTGAATTCATAAAAGCAGTTGCTAAGATCATGCCACTTTCTTCGCTGCGTTCCCATTTATTAATCAAAGCAAATAATTTAGTAATCGCTATAATAGCAAACAGTAAAACAAAATTTACGAGGACAATGATGGAAAATTCGCCACCAAAATTTTCATCATAAAAAGCTTGAAACACTAAAAATGGGATGAAAACATAAATGGTGACAGCTGAGACAGGTTTGACGTCTAGCTTTTTCCACATTTGTAATAAGTACCCGATTATAAACACACTTATAATTGGCAGCACAACTTGAAGAAAGATCCCCATAAGTACACCAGCTTCCTATCAAATATCTTGATGTTTAATCAAAAGGAAAGCGCCTGATTACAGACGCTCCCACAAAAACTATTGATTTAAAAAATCTTTAATCGCTTCTAACGCTTCTTTAGCATCCGGCCCTTCACAAATAATCGTCACTTCATCATCACCTGACAACTGAAGATTTATTAAGCCTAGGATACTTTTTAAATTCGCTTCTCTCATACTACCATGAACATTCTTTTTTAAAAATATCTCTGCATCATATTTTTGTATTAACTGACTTAAATCCATAATCGTTTGAGCATCAGTCAACTGAATGCGAATATTCTCACTAATGGTTTCTGACATAAGAGCACCTCCAAATTGAATTGATTACCACTCGGCAACGGTTCCGTCTTGATGTCTCCACACAGGGTTGCGCCAGCGATGACCTTTTTCAGCCATTTCTTTAACATAATCTTCATTAATCGTAATTCCTAGCCCAGGACCTTGAGGCAACTTCACATGTCCGTTTTGATAGTCAAAAACGGATCGGTCTTCAATATAGTCTAACAAGTCGTTACCTTTATTATAATGAATGCCTAAGCTTTGTTCCTGAATAAACGCGTTATGACTTGTCGCATCCACTTGTAAACACGCAGCAAGCGCAATTGGACCAAGTGGACAGTGAGGAGCTAACCCCATATCATAAGCTTCAGCCATGCTTGCAATTTTCTTAACCTCTGTAATACCACCAGCATGTGATAAATCCGGCTGTATAATATCAACGTAACCATCTTCAAAAAGAGGTTTAAAATCCCATCTTGAATACATTCGTTCACCTGTCGCAATTGGGGTGGCTGTATGATTCGCAATATCTCTTAATGCTTCATTATGCTCAGGAAGAACGGGTTCTTCAATGAACATAAGCCTGAATGGTTCAAGTTCCTTTGCTAACATTTTAGCCATTGGTTTATGAACTCGTCCATGAAAATCAATACCGATTCCGATGTTTGGCCCTACTGCATCTCGAACAGCTCGAACGCGTTCGACAACTTGATCCAGTTTATCGTGCGTATCGATATACTGAAGCTCTTCAGTTCCGTTCATTTTAATCGCATGAAAACCTTTGTCTACAACTTCCTTTGCAGCCGCTCCAACGTCAGACGGCCTATCACCGCCAATCCATGAATATACCTTAATGGACTCACGGCAAGCACCACCCATCAACTCATAAATAGGCGCGTTATAATACTTACCTTTAATATCCCATAACGCCTGATCAATTCCTGCAATCGCACTCATTAAAATAGGGCCTCCGCGATAAAAGCCAGCACGATACATAACATTCCAATGGTCTTCAATATGAAGAGGGTTTTTTCCTATTAAATAGTCTTCAAGTTCATGAACCGCAGCTTGAACTGTTTCAGCGCGCCCTTCAATGACAGGTTCACCCCAGCCAACGATACCTTCATCTGTCTCAATTTTTAAGAAGCACCACCTCGGCGGCACGACATACGTCGTTAGCTTTGTAATTTTCACTTTATGCACCCCTTCCTTTACCGACCTCAGTTTTAAACGCTTCAGCTTTCGCTTTAAGACCAGCCCAGTCTTCTTGTTCGATTAAAGTTTTATCAATTAAAGATCCGCCAATTCCAACAGCAACGGCCCCATTTCGTATGAAGGATGCTGTATTATCAACATTCACACCACCTGTTGGAACCATCGGAATATGACCTAATGGGCCTTGCAGATCTTTTAAGTATTTTGGACCAACCGCTGATGCAGGGAAAATTTTCACAACATCAGCGCCGACACGGTGAGCCTTAACCATTTCAGTTGGTGTTAAAACACCAGGAATCGAAATAACGTCACGGTCCGCACTCACATTAACAACATCCTCATCAAAAGATGGTGAAAAAATAAACTGCGCCCCTGCATCTATTGCTTGAGTCGCTTCCTCAACAGTCAATACCGTACCGGCACCAATTAAAGCTTGATCATTAAAATGGTCTCTTAATTCCTTAATGGACTGGTAAGCATCTTCACTATCAACCGTAAGCTCAAGCACATTAACTCCAGCACTCACTAGCGTTTCAACTAACGGAAATAATTTGGTCTTTGGGACACGTCTTAGTACCGCAACAACGCCTGATTCCTTAAGTCGCTTTAGGTCTTCCAACTTACTCATATCATGCACTCCTTAGATGTTAAATAAGATATCTATGTGACAGGCGGCGCTTTCCGCGGGCACGACTCGAGCCTCCTCGAGCTCATACTTCGCTCTGTGGGGTCTCGAGACTCGTGCTTTTCCCGCAGGAGTCGCCGCCATCATTCAACAACTGTTATATAAAAAGCAACTGACAGAATGGTCATGACCACTCTGTCAGCTAATGGTTAGTCTCCAAATGAGATTAACCATAATGAAATTTCAGGTATAAACACGATCATTAAGACAGAGAACACCATTGCGAAGAAAAAAGGTATAACAGCCTTCGAAATCCGTTCAATCGAGAGACCTGAGATTCCCGATGCAACGAACAAGTTAACCCCAAGCGGTGGAGTAATGAATCCAATCGCAAGACTCACAACCATGATGATACCAAAGTGAATCGGATCATACCCAATATTTGAGGCAATTGGAAGTAAGATTGGCGTTAAAATAATGATCGCGGCTATTGTATCCATGAAACAACCAACTAGTAATAATAGGGCTGTAATCAGTAGAATTAGAATAATTTTACTATCAGTTAAGGCTAACATCCACTGAGCGATCTGATTTGGAATTTGTTCAATCGTTAATAGCTTACCAAATGCATTTGCCGTACCAACGATAATTAATACTGTTGCCGTTGTTAAAGAAGAATCAGCAATGATTTTTGGTAAGTGTTTAATTTTCAACTCTCTGTGTAGGAATAAGCCTACAAGCATTCCATAAACAACTGCTACAACAGCTGCTTCTGTTGGTGTGAAATAACCACCATAGATTCCACCTAAAATAATAATTGGTATGATCATCGCCCATTTAGCATCCCAAAACGTGTTCAGAATATGGCTAAACGTTACCTTCTCAAGCGTACCTTTGTAACCTTTCTTCTTCGAGTAAATATACGCCCACGCCATTAGACCAACAGCAACTAAAATACCAGGTAAAATCCCAGCGATAAACATATCACCGACTGATGCACCACCAGTTACACCGTAGATGACCATCGGAATACTTGGCGGAATAATAACACCGAGCGAGCCTGCTGCTGCAACGGTTGCCGTCGCAAATGGCTTATCATACCCTTTACGGACCATTGCTGGAATCATAATTGAACCAATCGCTGCAACGGTTGCAGGACCAGAACCTGAAATCGCTGCAAAGAACATACAAGTGATAATAGTCGCTATCGCGAAGCCACCTGTTTTACTACCAACGAGTGCGTTTGCGAAATTGAATAACCGCTCCGAAATACCACCTTTACCCATGATCTCTCCTGCTAAAATAAAGAATGGTACCGCCATGATCGGGAATGAATCCAATGACGTAATTAATTCCTTCATTAAGAAGAGGATTGGAACAGATTCAGAATACATAATCGTAACTAGCGTTGAGATCCCTAACGCAATTCCAATCGGAACACTTAGAAGTAATAATAATGCGAAACTACCGAACAGGACCGTTACTGTCATCTGTTAACTCCTCCTCTTCTTCTAAAATTCTTTCTCGTTCGTCAGCGACGTCTATTTCTTTTTTACCAATAAGCATGAGCACTTGATGATACATATTTTGCAAGAGACGGATTACAGTAAGTCCCATACCAATTGGTGCTGCTAAATAAACAATTCCCATTTCAACCTGTAAGGCAGGTGACTTTTGCCCAAGTCTTAATAAGTTAGAAGAAATTTCTGAACCGTAATAAACCACTAATGCTGCAAACACTAGGAATAAAATATTCGCAATGAGTGATAATACAATTTTCCATTTATCTTTTAATAAAACTAACATGACATCTACTTTGATATGCCTTTGTTTCTTAACGCCATAACTAATACCGATATAAACAAGCCATATAAAGCAGTAACGACCTAATTCTTCAGACCAAGAAAGAGAATTTCCCGTCTCCCTCATTACAACTTGTAGAAAAATAACCGCAGTCATAACCGATCCTAAAATAACGAGCAGCCATTCTTCTAAATGTTGTTCAATTTTCTTTAAAATGACCATGTTTTCACCTCAATGCTTACCAATTTCCCCGTATTATAAAGTTTTAAATAATAAGGCAAAACTCTTGCCACCCAATTGGGCAGCAAGAGTTTAGGTGGGGCACCTGTTGTTATATCATGTGATTGATCAATTATTCTGCTTTAGCTTCCTCTACAGCTTTCATAATGCCGTCAACTGTTTCTGCTCCGATATCACTCTTAAATTCTTCGATAACAGGCTGAACAGCATCTACCATTTTCTGACGCTCTTCATCGCTAATTTCTGAATACTCCATACCTTCTTCTTGTAAATTCTTTAGGTATTTAGCGTTAGCTTCACGGTTTAGTTTGATCTGATGCTTACCAGCTTCTTTAGCTGCAGAACGAACGATTTCTTGCTGTTCTTTAGAAAGTCCATCGTAGAATTGCTTACTCATTAAGAATACGAATGGGCTATAAACATGGTGCGTGTTAGACACGTAATCTTGTACTTCATAGAATTTCTCTAAATAAATTGTTGCGTATGGGTTTTCCTGACCGTCAACTGTACCTTGCTGTAGTGCAGTGAATAATTCAGTAAATGCCATTGGTGTTGGGTTCGCACCTAATGCTTTAAATGCTTCAAGGTGTAGGTCATTTTCCATAGTACGGATTTTTAGACCTTCAAAATCTTCAATTGTTTTAACAGGACGTACGCTATTTGTTAGGTCACGGAAACCGTTTTCCCAGTAAGCTAGTCCAACTAAGTCTTTCTCTTCAAGCTTTTTAAGTAGACCCTGTGCTACATCACCAGCTAACACTTTGTCTGCTACTTCTTCGCTTGGGAATAAGAATGGAATATCGAATACACTGAATTCTGGAACAAAGTTAGCAATAGGTGCTGTCGATGGAATTGTTACTTCCTGAGTACCTAATTGTAATGCTTCAGTCATCGTACGGTCGTCACCTAGCTGACCACTATGATAAGTTTCCACTTTAATCGCACCATCAGTTTCTTTTTCAACAATCTCTTTAAATTTTAGTAGTCCTTTGTACTGTGGGTGCTCAGAGTTTAGACCAATACCAGCTCGGATCACCTTTTCGCCACCTTCTGACTCTGAAGCGCTTTCATTTTCACCATTCTGTCCTTCACTTTCGCTATCTCCACCACCACAAGCAACTAATACAAATGCTAGTAGTGATAAAGCAAATAAAGTCATTAACTTTTTCACTTCATACAACCCCTTTAATAAATTTTTATAAATAAAATTATTTCTTCACAACTTCATGTCCACCAAATTCGTTTCTTAATGCTGCAACCACTTTACCAGAGAACGTGTCATCTTCCTGCGAACGATAGCGCATCATAAGTGACATCGCGATCACTGGCGCAGCCATTTCAAACTCGATGGCGCTTTCAACAGTCCATTTACCTTCACCTGATGAGTTCATAACGCCTTTAATGGATTCTAAGTTGCCATCTTTAGAGAACGCGTTTTGCATGAGCTCAATCAACCATGAGCGTATGACAGAACCATTGTTCCAAACTTTTGATACCGCTTCATAATCATAGTCAAATGGACTCTTCTCAAGAATTTCAAACCCTTCAGCAATGGCTTGCATCATGCCATATTCAATTCCATTGTGAACCATCTTTAAGAAGTGGCCACTCCCACTACGGCCCGTGTAAAGGTAACCGTTTTCAACTGCGGTGTCTTTGAAGATTGGCTCGATTTGTTTAAACTGTTCCTGGTCCCCACCAATCATGTAGTTTCCACCATGACGAGCTCCTTCAGTACCACCACTTGTTCCTACATCGAAAAGGAAAATTCCCTTTTCCTGTAGCGACTCTGCAAGACGAAGGCTATCTTTATAGTTGGAGTTACCACCATCTATCACTCGATCACCCTCATCAAGCACATGCTTGAGCTGATCAACTACCTGATCGGTAACCTCTCCAGCTGGAACCATAACCCAAACGGTTCTTGGTTTCTCAAGCTTGTTTACCAGTTCGTCCAAACTGTTAGCTGGTGTTGCTCCAGCCTCAGCGATGCTCTGGACTTGGTCTTTATTTACGTCATTAGCTACAACCTGATGTCCATGGTCCATGAGATTTAATGCTAAGTTATATCCCATTTTCCCAAGACCAATTAATCCAACTTGCATTTGGTAACTCCTTTCTCGAAACAATATGAAAATTTTTTTCTCAACTTTGATTATACAATAAATTTTTCTTACATCAATACTTTTATTAAAATTTTTTTCACATTTATCTCTTCATTTTGAAAAAAATTTCGTTTAGGCTATTATTATAGTAGTAAAGTTATAGTGCGGAGGTTTTATCATGACTGAACAATCTCAAAAATTTGTTCTCAATCGAATCAGAGGATCGATGAGTCAATTTAGTGAAAAAGAAAAGCAAATAGCTACATATATTTTGCGTAACCCTCAACTAATTATCCATACAACCATTAATCAGGTAGCAGATGATCTCGGAATAGCTGAGGCAACGGTATTTAGGTTTTGTAGACGATTAGGTTTTAAAGGCTATCAGGCATTAAAAATTGCACTTGCAGCCGAGGTTGTAGCACCTATTGAAGATATTCACGAGGAAATTAGTGAAGATGATTCAGTTCTTGAGATCACTGAAAAAGTCTTCCAATCAAATATTCAGGCGATTGAGCGCACCAAAGAAATTCAAAACGGCAACACACTGGAACAAGTCATTGATCGCATAATAAAATCTGATTGCGTTTATTTTTTTGGAAATGGTGGCTCTGGCATTGTGGCGCAAGATGCTCAGCATAAGTTTTTAAGAATCGGCGTCAATGCTCATGCCTACGCTGATACGCATTTGCAGCTCATGGCAACATCTCAAATGACCAAAAATAACATCGCCTTTTTTATTTCACATACAGGGGCGAATATTGACTTATTAGATGTGGTTGAAATGGCAAAGGAACGAGGCGTCTTTACAGTTGCCATCACAAACTTCGCAAAATCACCACTCTCTGAAGCAGTTGACGTACCGTTATACACGGTGTCAGAGGAAACAGAGTATCGCTCAGAAGCTTTAGCTTCAAGAATCGCGGAACTCAGCATCATTGACGCACTTTATGTCAATTATCATATTAAAACATTAGAAAAATCCACTTCGGCTGTGAATCGTATGCGACAAGCCATCTCAAAAAAACGTTTATAAAGGATGTTTTCAATGACATGCATACTAGGTTTAGACATCGGAACAACAAGTGCAAAAGCAGTTTTATTTGATTTAAATGGAAAGGTATTATCAGAAAGTGAAAAACCTTACCCAATCCTTCACCCTGAAGCTGGCTGGGCTGAACAGGACCCTGCTCAGATAGAGAAAGCTACAATTGAGGCTATTCGTGAAACCGTCTATGAACATTCAGACAATCTAATTGGAATTGGCTTTTCAACGGCTATGCATTCCTTGATTGCGATGAATCAGAACGGTCAGCCATTATCGAATGCTATTATTTGGGCGGATAAACGAAGCTCGGACGAATCACCCGAGATCTCATCAAGCATCTATTTGAACACAGGCACACCGCTTCATCCGATGAGTCCACTAGCTAAATTAAAATGGCTGAATAAATATGAGGTTGAGTATTACCAAAAAGCCGATTTTTTTGTTTCAGTAAAAGAGTACTTGATTTATCGCTGGTTTGGTGAAAAAATCGTCGACTATTCAATGGCTGCTGCAACAGGTCTGTTTAACATTCATGAACTTAAATGGGATGAGGCAGCCTTAAAAGAAGCTCACTTATCTAAAGATCAATTGTTTGAGCCCGTTTCACCTTATACCTCTTTAACGAATATGCGCAAAGAAACTGCAGAACAAATGGGGATTAACCGACACACACCAATTGTGTTGGCCGGAAGCGATGGTCCACTAGCCAACCTCGGAATTGGAGCGATTAATCCTGGTGAAACTGCCATTACAATTGGAACAAGCGGTGCGATTCGTCAGTTTTCAAGTGAACCGTTACTTGATTCGAAGCAAGAAATTTTCTCTTATTCATTTACAAAAGACTCTTGGATTACCGGCGGGCCGACGAATAACGGAGGGATCGTTTTAAAGTGGGTTCAGGATTTACTGTCAACCGAACATCACCTTCTCTCCATGGATGAGATGACGCAGCTAGCGAAAACAGTTGAAGCAGGTTCTGAAAAACTATTATTTATGCCTTATTTAAACGGTGAGCGTGCTCCGTTTTGGGATGCCAAGGCAAAAGGTAGCTATATTGGATTACAGCCACACCATCAAAAACAACACCTTATTCGGGCAAGTATGGAAGGTGTTATTTACTCGATCTATCACATTGGTCACGTTTTGGAACGATTAGGGAATCATCACGAAACACTCTTCGCAAGTGGTGGTTTCGCCCGTTCTTCCCTTTGGTTACAAATGTTGGCTGATACATTTGGAAAACCTGTTAAAGTACCTGAAAGTCATCAAAGCTCTGCTTGGGGCGCGGCCTGGGTTGCATTATGTGCGATTCAGAACTATCAGCTTGAAGATATTAAACAGTCGATTCCGATGAAAACAGAAATTGAACCTGATTTAGCGAATCATCAAACGTATCAAGAGCTATTTGATATTTATCAAGGGTTGTATGAACAACTAAAAGATACATTTCATCGGTTAAGTTAAGAAAGAAGGATGGGACAAAAGAAAAATAGCTTTTCTTTAAACGAATATTGAGTGTAATTAGCGTAGTCAAAATGCAAGACTCCTGGTCGGCTAAGGTCGGCCACGTCCTGCGCCTGCGATTACTCGGCGCAAACTTAAGCAAAGAAGTAATGCAAGTAGCATTTGTGGCCAACGCCGACACTAGATCGTCCAGATCGTCGCAGAACAGCACGAGCTGAAAATCACGCCAAACGAACAGGAGAGAGTTTGGCGAAGCCCGCGCCGTGCCTGCGGAAAGCGAAGCATTTTGACACAGCTAAAAAATGAAGACGAATATTAGGGATTGACCTCTCCTCTAATATTCGTCTTCTTCTAGATTAAACATACTTTGTCCCAGCATCCTTATTTAGTCAAAATACTTTAGAAGACCGTTTTTAATGGCTTCGGCAACTTCTTTATGATAACTTTCACTTTGAATAATCTCTAATTCACTTGGATTCGTAATGAACCCTAACTCTAACAATACAGACGGAGACTTCGTATTCGTTAACACTTTATATAAAGCTTTTTTAGCACCTCGACTTTTAATTGACGGATCATCATCTAAGGCTAGTTTCATAGATTCAGCTAACTCACCGTCTCTATGATAGAACACCGTTGTCCCGCTTACTGTAGAATCATAGAATGAATCATAGTGAAGGCTGACAAATGCATCAGGATTATGCTTTTTACTTATTTCCACTCGTTCTTCTAAAGTTAAGTAATGGTCCTTCTCTCGAGTTAAAATAACCTTCGCACCAGCATCCTTTAGCTTATCCGCTACGACAAGACCAGTATCTAATAATAAATTCTTCTCTAAAACACCACCTACACCGACAGCACCAGCATCTTTTCCGCCATGCCCTAGATCTAGTACGATTTTACGACCTTCTAAAGAATTATCCTTTGATTCTCCTGGTTTCGTCATTAAAAATCCAGCTATCCAGCCTGTTTTGCTATCACCTAAATCAACTTCAACCCAATCACCTTGCTTGCTAACTAAACGAAACTTCTCACCTTTTTTTGAGAAATCAATAATCTCATGGTCAACACCTGGACCTGATCGGATATTAATTTGTCCTACGTTAACTTTAATCTTTTTAGATTTCTTAGCAGTATCCGTATTCTTTTCTTTATCGTTTTCCTTTTCTTGTTTAACTTTCTTCAAAAAGTGCATCGACACCCAAACTTCTTCACCATCATAAAACGTTTTTGCCCAGCCTGACTTTTCCGCAAACTTTCTTATTTGATCACCTTTACTCAAGACAGCTACGATCGTGGAGTCAGCATTCGGCTTCTCACGAACATTTAAATAATCAGCTGTCACTTCATAGACTGGTTGCTCGTCCGCTTGTACTGTTAGTGTCATAGAAAACAAGATTACTAGACTAAGCACCAGTAAAACTTTCGTAGAAAATTTCATCTACAAACCCTCCCTTTCAATGAGTTGATTCTAGTTATGTCCAATCTCTCAAATAAATAAACATGCGATTGATATTTTTTAAGATTAATAGTTTGTAAGCACAAAAGAACCGCACTATGAGTTCCATAGTACGGTTTAAACTCTCAATATTAATTAAAGTAATCAATCAACCCATTCTTCACAGCATCTGCAATATTTTGCTGGTATTGATTAGTTTGAATGATGGATAAATCAGTAGGATTAGAAATAAAACCTAATTCAATTAAAGCTGAAGGAGCTTCAGTATGAGTTAATACTTTGTAGAACGCAGGTTTGATCCCGCGATTTTTTAGTGATGTATAATCGTCTAATGAATGATGTAATGATGATGCAAGGTTTGAGTCATTAAAATAGAATACGGTCGTTCCGCTTGCTGATGAATTTCTGTAGGAATCATAATGAAGGCTGATAAAAGCGTGCGTCAGATATAAATTACTTAATTCAGCTCGTCTTCCCAGGGATAAAAAAGTATCATCTTGACGGGTTAGAATGACAGTGGCACCAGCTTCCCTGAGTTCTTCTGCAACTTTTAAACCAGTTTGTAATAACAAGTCTTTTTCAAAAACTCCGCCAGCACCAATGGCACCGACATCCTTACCACCATGACCAAAATCGAGCACAATATTGTAACCATCTAATGTTGCTGAAGTGGAGTTGATTGGATTACTTGATTGATGATGATTAACTTCTGTCTCACTCGCATGACTGTCTAGCTTTACGAGATAATGTTTAGCAACCCAAACTTCCTGACCATCTAAATAAGTCTTGACCCAACCATAAAACTCTTCAAACACCCTAACTTGATCACCTTCGTCTAATTGGGCCAACACATCTGCTTGGTAAGACGGTCCTTCTCGTACATTCAAGTTATCCGTTGTTACTTGATAGATTTGCTCTTCAGCCTGGATGGTTAAAGGAATAAATATTATGGCTAATAATACGGCTAAATATATAACCTTTTTCATTTATCCACCTCCATTTAATAGTTTTACAATATATTACCGTAAGCTCACTCTAGTAAACTAAAATGGAGTAATTTCATACAAAAAGACTATGTAATAAGTAAATCTAATTATAAAGTTCTATTAATAGTAAAAATCCGTACTTAGATGAGTCATCTAGTACGGATCTTTTTATTGACTAAATAGATAATATTCTACTAACTTACTATAGTATTAGTTAGTGTACCAATTCCTTTAACCTCAATGGAAACAGAGTCTCCTGCCTTCAGAAACTTAGGCGGATTAAAACCTTTACCAACTCCACTTGGGGTCCCCGTTGCGATGATATCTCCTGGTTCCAGAGTCATCCCTTGCGAGAGTATTTCAATAAGTTTTGCTACTGAAAAAATCATATCTTTCGTGTTGCCATTCTGTCTAACTTCGTCATTGATCTTCGTCACGATTGACAGTTCTTGTACATCCTCAATCTCATCAGCAGTTACAATATATGGACCCATAGGCGCAAAGGTATCCAAGGACTTCCCTTTAAAGAATTGCTGGTGCTTCTTCTGAAGATCACGAGCTGTTATATCATTCATGATAGTATACCCAAACACATAATCTAAGGCGTTTTCCTTAGTAATATTTATTCCTTTTTTGCCAATAATGACGGCTAGTTCACCTTCATAATCTAACTGTTCTGTTACATGGGAATGAGCCTTTACAGGTTGTCCATCTCCAATCACACTAGATGGCGACTTCGTAAATACAACCGGATCTTTTGGAATCGAATTAGGATCATTCGTCATTTCCATGGCATGTTCAGAATAGTTCTTCCCAATACACATGATGTTTTTATTTGGTCGATATGGAGGTAAAATTTCCACCTCATCAAGCTTTACAAACTTAGTCAGATCTTGTTCCAGGTTTAAGTGATGAAAATTTTCGATGATGGAACCCATATTAGGGAAAAACTGAATCAGATGATCTGAATAATAAATTCCATCTTCTTTTAGTACGCCCCAGTAAGTCGTATCTTGATACTTAAATGTCAATAGCTTCACAGGAAGCAGCCCCTCTCCCATTAATCAAATTCATTTGGATTCATACCTGTACGATCATTTTGATTCATGCGATTAATTTGATCCATTTCATCTTCTGACAAATTAAAATCAAAGATATCTGCATTATCACGAATTCGGCTCGGAGTAACTGATTTAGGGATCGTGATGACATGATTCTGCACATCCCACCTGAGAATGACTTGAGCTGGTGATTTACCGTGTCGTTCGGCAATTTGAGTAATTGTTGGATCTTCAAATAGTCTTCCTCTTTTTAATGGAGACCAAGCTTCCATTTGAATATCCTCTTTGTCACAAAATGTCTTTACTTCTTGTTGTGTAAGGTGTGGATGGTATTCAATTTGGTTAATGACTGGTTTGACATTAGCTTTTGTGAAAAGCTTCTGCAAATGATGAACATGAAAGTTACTCACGCCAATCGATTTAATCACACCTTCTTCATATAAACGCTCCATCGCTTTCCAAGTGTCTTGGAAGTGTTCTTTGACTGGCCAATGAATTAAGTATAGATCAAGATACTCCTGATTGAGTCGTTCTAGACTTCTTTCAAAAGCACGCAATGTTTCATCATAACCTTGTTCATCATTCCAAACTTTTGTTGTAATAAACAGATCTTCACGAGCAACATCTGTTTCACGAATTCCCTCGCCTACACCTGTTTCATTACCATAAAATGAAGCTGTGTCGATTAATCGGTAACCATGATTCACTGCAGTTCTTACAGCTTCGACAACTTCTTTTCCTTCTTCTGCTTTATAAACACCAAGCCCGAAACCTGGCATTTCGACTCCGTTGTTTAATTTTATCCGATCCTGTAGAGATTGAATCATCATACATCCTCCTTTTGAATCTAATTATATCGAAACATGAATCAAACGTTCAATCAAATCAATGCTTAATCGACATCTTGGGGAAATTTGAAATATTTCCTCGGAAATATTGTAGAAAATTGAAAAGGCTGTTTCGACAAACATTATGACAGGAACACAGCGCCATAAATTAATGACCCAGCTACAACCCAAGCTGGATGAATTTTCAACTTTTCAAGTAGGAATAAACTGACTCCAACTAAAACTATAGTTTGAACCCAGCCTGCTGATTCGACGGATGAATCAAAGAACTGAAAGGTTAAGAAGCCCATTAAAACAGCAATAATTGGTCTGACGTAAGCCGTAATTCTTTTGACTTTTGGCGAATCTTTGTATTTTGTAAGTAGACCTAATAACAAAATCATTGCAAGTAACGATGGGACAATCGTCGCCAGCAAAGCAACCGTTGAACCTAGAGCTCCAGCTACTTCATAGCCAATATACCCTGCCATTTTTGTTGCAATCGGCCCCGGAAGTGCATTCGCGAGTGCTAACACTTCCCCAAATTCCGTTGTTGTCATAAACTCATAATTTTTAACAACTTCATGTTCCACAAGGGGAATTGACGCAGGTCCACCACCATAGCCAACAACCCCGGGTATAAGAAAGGCAACAAATAACTCCCATAGTTCCTTCATGATGACTCACCTGCCTTTTGGTTAGGCTTAAAGATCGCAAATAAAATTAGTGCCGCGATCAAGATAGCAGGGTGAACACCCATTATGTACAGAATTGTTCCAACTACAATAAGCATTATTGCATACAACCAACCTAGGTCTTTCTTTGATTTTTTCACAAAAGACCAGGTTAAAGTGAGTAATAGCACTCCAACAACTGGCATGATCGCAGAAGTCATCCCTTGCACAATGCTTGAATCACGGAATTTAATTAAAAATCCGATTAGGAAGATCATAATTAAAACCGTTGGCAAGACAGATGAAATTAGAGCCGATAGCATCCCGATCACTCCGCCGACCCTATAGCCAATATACCCTGCCATTTTAGTTAAAATTGGCCCAGGAAGCGTGTTAGAAATCGCTAGTAAATCACTAAATTCTTCATCCGTCATCCATTTATATGTATCGACAACTTCTTTATAAACTAAAGGGATTGTAGAGGGTCCTCCACCATATCCCAGCATGCTAGATCGAAAAAAACTGATAAAAATATCTTTCTGCAACGTCCAGTTCATGTCGTTCACCTCATCTTTACGTATTATATCACGGTGATGAACGCGATGAAAATTTAGGGTAATGTCTCTCTATCGATGCGCTTGTGCCCTCTAACTACATTTGCCGTTTCCCTATCGACATTCGCAGCTTCCCTATTTACATTTTGACGCTCCCCTATTGACACTCTGACGCTCCCTATTGACATTCAACTCTCCCTAATGACGTTCATGCATTTTCTATTAACATTTATGTGTGATTTCAGCATCATAGAGACAAAACTTTAGCTCATGCGAACAATTTAGCCGTATATACGAACACTTTCCCTTGGAATGCGAACAATTAACCTGTATATACGGACAATACCTCTGTATATGTGAACAAAATAGACAGAAATATGAACAAATCTCTCAATCATGCGAACAGTTCTAGCTATTATGCAGACAGTCTCCGACTCAGTCCATTAAAAAAGCTATCCAACAAAGGATAGCTTTTCATATATTATTTTTCTTTCAAATCGACGTGGTCCTTAACGTCTTGATTAACTAAGTAAGTCGGGAAATAGCCTGATAGCACATCGGCTACATTTTGTGCTGCTTTACGCTTTAACTCCGCTTCTGATTCAACTGAATAAAAAGCAGAGTGCGGGTTTAAAATGACTTGGTCCATGTTAAGGAATGGATGGCCTTCAGGAATTGGTTCGGTCTCAAGCACGTCTAACCCAGCACCTGCGATTTCTCCATTTTCTAGTGCTTCAACTAGCGCATCCTCATCGATGACTGGCCCGCGTGCTGTGTTAATGATAAACGCATGCTCTTTCATCTTTTTAAATGCATCGTGACTGACAAGTTTCTCGGTATGCTCATTTAATGGAAGGTGAACAGATACATAATCAGACTGCTCATACAGCGTATCAAGCTCAGCTAGTTGAACATTCATAGATTCCGCTACTTCTTCCGGCACAAATGGGTCATAAGCAATCACGTTAATGCCAAATGCCTGCGCCTTCTCGGTTAATCGCTGAGGAATGTTGCCAAAACCAATTAAACCAAGCGTACTGCCACGCATGCGGTAAATTGGAATGGCCACTTTATAGTCCCAGTTTCCATTTTTCACTTCATTGTTCATCAGCGTCACTTTACGCACACTAGATAACAATAAAGCCATTGCGTGATCCGAAACCTCATCTAAGCAGTAGTCGGTTACGTTTGAAACTACCACCCCACGTTCAGTTGCGGCATCAAGATCAACCGTATTGAACCCGATTCCGTAACGAGCGACTATTTTTAAGTTAGGAAGGTTTTCAATAACCTTACGAGAGATGGGTGCATACTGATTCAGAATGGCATCTGCATCATGACACCTTTCAATCACTTCATCCTCCGTTTGGCATTGTTCAAGTGTTAGCTCAATTCCCATTTGTTCAAGCACTTCTTTTTCTGGGGCAAATGTATGGTAATTGTAATCTGTCACGACAACTTTAAATTGACTCATAAGTCATACTCCTTTGTATTAACGTTTGACATCTCGGTTTTCATCATCTGGCTTCATGAAGCGTTCAACAGCGCTAAGTGTCGGCAGCCCTTCAATATCGCCTTTCATTCCGACAACCATTGCACCAATCGCATTCGCACGTCTCACTACAGTTTGAAGTGGTTCATCCTTTAACAAACCACTAATCACGCCTGCGGCAAACCCATCTCCTGCTCCAACTGGGTCTACCACCTGCTTAACAGGAAACCCTTCCACATAAGCTTGCTCATCTTTTGAATGAATATAAGCACCATTACTTCCTAGTTTCATGATGACCGTTTTGTCACCATGATGGCTCAGGCTTTCTGCAACTTCCTGAGCAGACTCTAGCCCTGTCATAAACTGACCTTCATCAAGTCCTGGTAAAATAACATCGGCTTGATCTGCGATTTCATTTAATACTTGTTTCGCCTTCTCTTTAGACCAAAGTTTCAAGCGTAAATTAGGATCAAACACGATTTTCAACCCATGTTCTTTTGCAATTTCAATTGCTTTCATCACTGTTTGATACCCTGTTTCACTAAGTGCTGGTGTAATCCCAGTCACATGTAACACCTTAGCCTGAGAGATGTATTCAAGATTCAGTTGTTCTGGTTTCATCAAACTCGCAGCTGAGTTTTGACGGTAGTAATAAACATTTAAATCCTCAGGAGAAAGCTGTTCTTTAAAGAGCAACCCAGTCGGCGCTTCGTTTGTGAATTGGCACGACGACACGTCCACGCCTTCACCGCGAATCGTTTTTAACACATATCTTCCGAAAGGATCATCGCCTAATTGACTAAACCACCCTACCTGATGACCCAGTCGTGCAAGGCCAATTGCGACGTTGGATTCTGCTCCGCCAATCTTTTTTGGAAAATGACTAACATAATCTAATGGAGCCATTTGATCAGGCTGAAACAGCACCATCGTCTCGCCTAATGTAAATACATCAATCTGACTCATGTTAAATCCACCTTTATTTATATTCGTATACGCTATCTTTTTAATACTTCAACGCCATCATCACGTCCAATTAAAACGTCATCGACGATGTCAAAAAACAATCCCGTTTCTACTACGCCTAATAACTGCTTTAACTGTTCGTGGAGTTTTTTCGGTTCATGAATGGCTTCGAACTGACAATCTAAAATATAGTTATCATTGTTCGTAATAAATACCTGACCATCTTCTTCTCTTAAAACTGTCGAGCAGCCTAATGCTTCGATGTTCTTTTTCGTCAGCTGCCATCCAAACTGGACAACTTCAATAGGTAACGGAAAGGCACCAAGACGGTCGACTTGTTTTCGGTCATCCGCGACGACAATAAAGCGATCAGCTGCCATGTCAACGATTTTTTCACGAAGCAGCGAACCTCCGCCGCCTTTTATTAAATTAAAAGCTGGGTCAATTTCATCTGCCCCATCTATGGCTATGTCTAACTGATCAACCTCTGAAAAGTCAGTGAGTGGAATACCAAATTCATTTGCCCACTTTTCGGTTTTAACCGATGACGGAACCCCGCGGATATGTAGGCCTTTCTTCACGCGATCTCCAAGTGCCTGAAGCATGTAATACATCGTAGTTCCAGAACCGAGACCCACTAACATCCCATCTTGAATGTATTCTGCCGCTTTTTCACCTACAGCTTGTTTTTTACGATCAACATGTTCCATATTAAACCCTCCATGCTTGAGTGGTTTCTCGTTCAACTAAATGAACGGGTACAACGATTCGCCCGTTCGAGTCCAAATGGTTCTCTTGCATTGACTGAATTAATCGTTCAGCAGCTTTCTCACCTAACTGATCTGTCGATTGGTGGATGGTAGTTAGTGCAGGATAACTGTACTGGCTAAATGTGACATTATCAAACCCAATAATTTGAACGTTATCCGGCACTTGAAGACCATGTTGCTGAAGAGCTTTTAACGCTCCTATTGCCAAAATATCTGAGCTCGCAAAAATCCCATCAAATGACTTACCGTTCTTTAATAAGTCAGCTATTTCTTTTTGTGCGGCGTCGACATTAAATGGAATTCTGCTGATGTGTAACGGTCTTAGATGTTGCTCCTTCAATCCTGCCTTGAATCCTTGTTCACGTTGGTTAATTGGTAAAATATCACGCTCATCTCGCAGCATAATGATTCGTTCAGTTCCGCGTTCAAGCAAAGCCTTCGCAGCTAAATATCCACCATACTCGTGATCCGACTCAATGACTGGCATCGTCTCATCCATTTTTTCTAACTGATTGACGCATATAACTGGAATATTTAACTCTTTAACTCGATTAACCTGATTGCGATATCCTGAAACATAAATTAAACCATCCACACCACGCGACTCTAAATCACGCAACATGAGTTCTTCCTTATTAGCATCTTCACTCATGTTGTAAATATTAATAGAATACCCTTTTTTCATAAGAACACGCTCAATCGCAACTGCAATTTTCGCAAAATATTCATTCGTTAAATCAGGTAGTACGACACCAACACTATTCGTCTTCTTCGTTCTTAACCCTTTGGCCATCGCATTCGCTTGGTAGTTATACTGTTTCAGCACATCAAGAACTCGTCTCTTTGTCTCCTCAGAGTAGCCTCCAGAGTTATTTAAAACCCGAGAAACTGTCGCCGTCGACACTCCAAGAATATCTGCGATCTCTTTAATCGTCACCTTCGCCATAACCGTCACCTAACTATTCACAAATTACGTAATCGATTACGTAATATAGTAAAAAATACGTTTCATATCTTGTTGCGTAATCGTTTACGTAACTTATCATACATTTTTTTGATTAAAATTTCAACGTGGAATCTATTAGTCGTAATGTATATAGGCATTAGTGCCCTTTCTATGGGTGTTTGTCCTTTCGATGCAAAAAAACTCTCACGCCATCACTAGACGCAAGAGTTTTCCAACATTATAGTACCGCTATATGACCATCGGTTCGTGGCTCTGTTCCTCCGCACAAGACGCCCGTTTCCGGATTTCGCCAAATAATTTGACCTCGTCCAAACTCACTATGATATAAGCTTCGTTTAATCACGTGGCCTCGCCTTTGAAGTGCTTGAGCGAGATGTTCGGGAAATGTCGGGTCTACATGCACGACTTTTTCCTTCATCCACTGCCACCTTGGGGCATCGAGTGACGCCTGAGGGTTTAAACCAAAATCAACCGTATTCATTATAACCTGTACGTGACCTTGAGGCTGCATGAAGCCACCCATCACGCCAAATGGCCCAACGGCTTGTCCGTCTTTTGATAAAAACCCAGGGATAATCGTGTGATACGTCTGTTTACCAGGTTTCAGTGCGTTGACATGGTTTTCATCAAGCTGGAACGTATGTCCACGGTTTTGCATGGCAATACCTGTTCCGGGAATGACGATTCCAGAGCCGAAGCCCATGTAATTACTTTGAATGAACGATACCATATTTCCATCACCATCAGCCGTTGATAAATATACCGTTCCACCGCGCTGTGGCTCACCTGGTGTCGGGTCAAGCGCTTCTTCTCCGATTAGCTCACGGCGCTTTTCGGCATAGCCTTCCGATAGCAATTGTTCAGCTGTCACATCCATATGATCTTGCTGAGTAATGTACTCAAGTCCGTCCGTAAAGGTGAGTTTAATGGCCTCAATTTGTTTGTGGTACGTATCTAGCGAATCTTTCTCATTAAACTCATAACCTTTTAAAATATTGAGCGCCATTAACGTAATAATTCCCTGACCATTCGGCGGAATCTCCCAAACGTCATAACCACGGTAATTCACTTTTATCGGATCAACCCACTGCACTTGATAGTTTTCTAAATCCTCTTTAGATAAATAACCATTATGCTTTTTGAAAAATTGATCGATGACATCAGCAAGCTTGCCTGAGTAAAAGGATTTAGCCTTTGTAACAGAAATCTCTCTTAACGCATGTGCATGACCTGGCGATTTCCAAATTTCACCGGCTTTAGGCGCCCGTCCTTCAGGTGCAAATGTTTTAAACCAATCTTCAAAAATATCTTCTTTAAAAATATCTTTGAACTTTTTATATGCCGACTCCCAGTGAAAAGCTAACGTTGGGCTAAGAGGAAAGCCTTCCTCCGCATAGCGAATCGCAGGTTCAAATAAATCCTCAAACGGCAGCACTCCAAACCGTTCAGATAACTCAGCCCAAGCAGCCGGGGTCCCCGGAACGGTCACTGGTACTTTTCCAAACGTCGGCATTTCGTCATACCCTTCTGCCTTCAGCTTTTCAATTGAAATGTTTTGAGGCGCGTATCCACTTGCATTAAGCCCGTGGATTTTCCCATCAACCCACACAATCGCAAAGGCATCAGATCCAATTCCGTTCGATGTCGGTTCAACTACCGTAAGCGCAGCAGCCGTTGCAATCGCTGCATCCACTGCGTTTCCACCTCTACGAATCATTTCAAGCCCCGCTTCAGCAGCGAGCGGCTGAGATGTTGCCACCATTCCATTTTTGCTATAAACCGCATGACGTCTCGACGCATACGGATAATACATGCTATCGAATTCCATGTTGTCTCCTCCCCATATGTACGATGTCTAACTTTTAAGAAAACTTTTTAAAATTATAACATACGAGGCCGAATTTTCTAGTGCAATCGGGGATTTGTCTAGTAAGTTGCTAAAATTGTCTAGTAAAACTACGAAATTGTCTAGTAAATTTGCGATATTGTCTAGTAAATTTCGGATTTTGTCTAGTATTTTCACGAAATTGTCTAGTAAATCAAGAAAATTGTCTAGTAAAGCTCTGAACTTTTAAGCAAGAAATAAAAATCCACCACGTGGCGGATTTTTACTCATCCTCATATGAATGGGTTTCTTGCACATTTCCGTCTGAGTCCTGAATTTCTAAATACGTTCCTTTATTCTTCGCAATCTCACGTCCACGTTTCACTGCTTCATCCTTCTGGTCAAACACATCCGACGCTTGATCAGCTGTTTTGGTTTGAACAGCCCAGCCATCATCGTGCTTAATAACCATCACACCCCGTTCCATGAGTTCAGGGCGACTGCTATGGTCATCATGGTCTTTAAGCTCCTTGGCTGATTTATCACGCATCTCTTGTCTTTCCTGGTCATTCGCGTTGTCATACCACTCTTTAGCCTGCTCAGTCCCAATCGGAATGGCCTGGTCTTCATCATAGCCATCTTCAAGCATGGCATTGATAATTTCGATGGCTTTTAAACGCGTCGCTTCATTTAAGTTTTTCAATGAACTAGGGTAATCTTTTCGATCATAAGGCATATGAACACCTCCAAACTGTTATACTTTAGCTATTCCACTTTGAACTAACTTCAAACATTGCTAAAATAAAAATGACTACTCTTAGACAGGGGGCATTCCATGTACCGCAACATTAAGGACTTATTATTTATTTTATTTGGTTCATTTTCCTTTGCATTTGGGATTAACTATTTTGCTATTCCCAATATGCTATCAGAAGGCGGCGTCATCGGGATTACCATTATTACGTATTACCTTTTTGAATGGTCCCCTGCATTAATGAACTTCTTACTTAATGCAACTTTACTCGCACTTGGGTACCGATTTTTCACTAAAAGAGCAACCATTTATACCATCTTAGCTTTCGGAATATCATCTTTATTCCTTTATATAACAGAAGGTTGGGGTCATGAGATCGTAGGTGACACATTACTTGCCGCATTATTTGCAGGGATATTCGTCGGGCTCGGAATCGGCTTGATGTTCCGCTCAGGTGGCACGGCTGGTGGTACAACGATTCTTGCCAAAATGTTAAACAAGTTAGTTGGCTGGGATGTAGGACCGACTATTTTATTTATTGATGTCCTCATTATTTTGGCTTCAGCCTTTGTCATCGGCCAGGAAAAAGCAATGTATACGTTGATAGCGGTATATGTAGGGTCGAAAGTCATTGATATTGTCGTTGAAGGGGCTAGCCAGCGAACAGCCGTTATGATTATTTCTGGGGAAGGCGAGCGCGTACTCGATGACATTACAAGGCGAATGGCTCGTGGCGTGACCGTTCTAGAAGGTCGCGGAGGTTATTCCAACCTTAATAAAGAGGTCCTTTACATCGTGATCAATAAACGCGAAATCGTTCAGCTAAGAAAAATTATAGAAAAGATAGACCCTGATGCCTACGTAACAACACACAGGGTTCAGGAAATCTTCAAGACAGGCTATAAAGGTGGTAAATAATAAGCGTACCCGCACACAATCGCGGGTACGCTTTTATTCAATCTCATATGACGCTTCATACTCTTCAATAAATTTAGCAACTTCATCTTCTTTCGCTGAATAAAATAGTGGATTATGAAAGCCTTCATCATGCGAATCATAGACAAAATAAATTGGATACTCATAAGAAATAGGGACGGGAACTCGGTCTCGCTTAGCATCATCTAACCCTGTTGGCCCCATTTGATCGACTGACTTATAGTCCATAACCCATTCTCCGTCGCCACTTTCAATCCACGCATTAATTTCTTCATCTGAATCGCCGATATGCTCTTTATAAACCATGAGTACAAATAAGCGGCCTGTACAATCGGGCTTCTTCTCCTCTTGCTTTTCATTACCAAACAATTTACTAAATAACCCCATGCGTCCTCACCCTTTTTTCTATATACTATCATATATAGAAAATTTTAGTACGCAAAATTTTACTCTTTTACATCATCATAATTAAAATTCTCATTAATATCCCCGTCTTCACCTCGAACTTGGACATACGATTCATATTCATCTGAGATCTCATCTGCTCGCTTGAGTGCTTCTTTTTCAGTCGCAAAAGTTTCATGATCATTCTCTTGATTAATTAGATGGACAATCCAGTCGTCCCCTTTACGTTTGACGATCACACCATGCTCCTTCATCTCTGGCCTTGCCCCACTATGTTGACTATTCTCTTCAGACATATTTAACCTCCTTGAGTTTATCCTCTTCATAATATGGGTATATAAATAAAAAAATATAAATCATTTAAATGACGTTATGAGATACTTCGCACAAAATTAGTACACTGAGAATATTTCAAAAATTATTGCAAATCATTTTGGAATGTTGGTTCATTTTTGTTATGATTAGAATATAATAAATCATACTAAACTTATAGGAATTATAATTTAAGGAGGAATCACTTATGTCAGAAGAACAACAAAATCCAATAAGCTTACCTAGAATTGGGGACAAAGCTCCAAACTTTGAAGTGAATACAACACAAGGACCTGTTAAATTAGAGGACTACAAAGGATCATGGCTGGTGTTGTTTTCTCACCCAGCAGATTTTACACCAGTTTGCACAACAGAGTTCGTAGCCTTTCAGGAGATTTATCCTGAATTAAGAGAATTAAACACTGAGTTATTAGGATTAAGTGTCGACAGTGTTCAGTCTCATATTGCGTGGGTACGTAACATTGAGGAGAACTTTAATACCAAAATTGAATTCCCTGTTATTGCAGACTTAAGCAAAGAAGTAGCAACTAAATATGGTATGATTCATCCCAACGATAGCGGCACTGAAGCAAGCCGTGCTGTGTTCGTTATTGATGATCAGCAAGTGATCAAGTCTATTATTTACTACCCACTAACGACTGGTCGTAACATGGCTGAAATCGTTCGTTTAGTCAAAGCACTACAAACTACGGTTAAACACCAGGTGTCAACGCCTGCTAACTGGACTGAAGGCGATGACGTTTTAGTACCACCACCAGCTTCACAGCAGCAAGCTGAAGAACGCGCAAATGATGATAGCGTTGAAGTGATTGACTGGTACTTAGCAAAGAAAAAGTTATAAGCCAGGTGAGCCCAAATGCCTTGTGGTAAAAATGAAACGACACTCGCACCTTCGCAAATCGAACTGTTTTTGACCGCAATTGAGAACTCAGGCAATGTTGATCAAATCAGAGAAAAAGTTAACCTGCCCGTTTTTAAGGTCAGAAGTGCATTGCGCGAGCTTGAAGGTGCAGGTTATATTGAAGAAGTAAACGAAGAATATGTTTTAACTGATAAAGGAATGGCCTCACTCTAACTCAGAGCGGGGCCTTTTTTGCATTTCGATAAAAGAACAATCCAGATAATAGAGGCAAAATAACGGCGACGAACACAACGCCATTCCAGCCAAACTGTGTCCAAATCACGCCAACACCAGTCCCGCCTACGGTTACACCAATATAATAACTAAACAAATAGATACTCGTCGCTCCGCTCTTGTGATGTTTCGCGGTTGCACCAACCCAAGACGAAGTAAGCGAATGAGCTGTGAAGAAGCCGAGGCACATGACCGCAAGCCCGAGGATAATCACGACCACATTTGAGATGACGGTCATCAACACTCCTGTCGCCATGATTATTAAACCGCTAAATAAAATGCGAACCGTTCCATATAAGTCCGCTAGTTTTCCTGCAATAGGCGAGCCAATGACACCCATTGAGTACGTTAAAAACAAGAGCGAGATCACTTGAATGGATAAGAAAAAAGGATCACCTTCCAAGTAGAAAGGCAAGTACACCCAAATCCCCGAAAAGCTCACTTGAATCATCATTCCGAAAATAAAAGCATAAATCAGCAGTGGATTTTTCAAATGAATAAACATCCCTTTTAAATCCTGCGAATAGGGCTGCTTTGAACTAGTGAAAGATTTTGATTTAGGTAATACGACTAAACACAATAGGGATATGACAAGTCCAAACACACCTAACACATAAAAGCTTGACTCCCAGGTATAAGCCTCTGCCCAGAAACCGCCAAAGACTCTGCCTGCCATACCGCCAAGAGCGTTACTTGCGATATAAATCGTGACCGCTAAAGCGCGGCTGCCTGCTGCAACTTCTTCCGTTATGTAGGCAACGGCAACAGCTGGAAGGCCTGCGCAAAAGATCCCGACTAGTAACCTTAAAAACACGAGTGCATAAAACGAATCAACCAATGGCATTAAAAAGAGTGGCACGACCGATAACAACATCGTCCACTTTAAAATGCCAATTCGTCCAATTCGGTCCGAAACAAATCCAAACGCAAGCAAACTAATCATAAGTGAAAACGATGCAACGGAAAATAATAGACTCGACTCAGTTGCTGATACTCCAAATTCTTTTGCTAGAATAGGTAAAATAGGCTGGATAATATAAAGGTTTGAAAAGATAAAAACAGATGCCAGCATTAACCCTAGTGACAACTGCCAAAACCGCCCGTCCCTAAACGAATAGGCCGACTCTCCCATGTTAATCCTTCTTTCGGTGCCATTAGTTGTCCATCATTTTATCAAACTATTGATGAAATCTCATCTAATGTAAGTTGTCCGTCAAAGCGTATCAGTCACTTTGGGAAGTTTATCGGTCACTTTTAGAATTTTATCAATCAGTTTTGGAAAATTATCGGTCGCTTTTTCTCTACAAAAAAAGACCCCTCTAGAGGTCTCCATGCCAGATGATTTCGCCTTTTTGCTGATTGGGATCCACATTGACGTTAAAATTATGCTTTTCATAAAAATACGTCAGACGATTTAAATGATCCCAATCACGCTCAACTAAATCACCTGTAATATATTGATAGTTAAACTCTTTGACTAAATCTTTTAAATAATTCATTAAAATAGACCCATACCCTTGATCCTCAGGCCCTTTTATATCGGCAATATGAACGGTTTGTTCATCTTTAAATTCAAGCTGCATACAGGAATCCCAGTGGCCTTTAAATGGTCCTGCGCAATCATTGACCATCAGCTGCCCCTTCTCATCATCAGCATCCTTAAACACAATCACCCAATTATCCTGCTTTGTTTGGTCAATGCCAACAATGTCATATTTCTTTGAGATTTCCTTTATATTTTCACGCATTCGAAGAACTTGGAACTCCATGTTCTCAAGTTCAGCTTGTCGCTCCTCTTGAGTCTGTTCAGCTTCAAGCTCTAATAACCTTGGAAAACTCATCGAATGCCCCTTTCTTTAAAACTCAAACACACAATTGGGCATTATACAAGAATTCTCACATCTATGCAAGTTCATAGCTTCGGATCGAATCGATAAACAAATCGACTAACCTTTCCCGGTCCACATCATGAAGTACGTAGGCATTTGGCTGCCTTCCTAATGTGTCTAAGTAATCAACAAAGGTCGTACCTGCGGTTAAAGGTGAGTTACGTTCAACCGTAACATAATAAAAATTACCACTAAATAGACTCGGGTCAATAATATAGGCTGCAGCGCACACATCATGGAGCCTGACTACATCTTCAAAGTAAGTCACATTAAAAGGCGAACCCATAGATGCTTCCTGGTAAAACTTCAGCATTCGGTAGACCTTATCGGATAAATCACTATTAATTGCACGAATGTTCTCAAGCTCGGGTTCCGTTAAAAATGCTTGCCTCGTCGCATCAAGGCCACTCATGATGACAGGAACGCCGGACCTAAAAACTAACTCCGCAGCATCAGGGTCTGCATAAATATTAAATTCTGCTGTCGGAATAACATTACCTCCCATCACCGCACCGCCCATCATCGAAATCCTTTTAATATTCGACTTTAACTCAGGATGGGTACTTAACAACAAGCCGACGTTCGTTAACGGCCCGCTCGTCACAATGGTAATTGGCACATCCGATTTAGAGATGACATCATACATCGCTGATATCGCTGTTCTTATACTTCCAGGAAAATTAGATTTAGGAAAAACCACATTTCCCGTACCTGTTTCGCCATGAAAATCTGGTGCTGTCTCAAGTGACTTAAAAATTGGCTTATTTAAACCTCGAGCAACCTCAATCTCCTTACCTAAGTAACTCACCATTTTTAGTGCATTTTCATATGTTTGGTTCTGCTCTAAATTTCCAGGGGCAGTTGTAATTAATTGAACATCCAATTTTTCATGAATGAGCGCTACCAACAACATCATAAAATCATCTATGCCAGGATCTGTATCAATAATAACAGGAGTTTGTGCCACAAAAAAACCTCCAATAAAAATGAACTTTACTTCATCTTATTGAAGGTGACCTGAAATGTTGTTAAGATTATACAGGAAAATATTACAACTGACGTTTTTGCTCAATGAATTGTTTAACGTCCTCCAAGCATAACCCAAGCTCCCTAGCTTCCTTAAGTAATTCCACCCACTCTCGGTCTAACAACTGATCACTTTTTTCCCGAACTGACACCGTTTGTACTCCTCCCCACATGATCAGAGGCAGCTGTGCTATCATAGGCCACCCCCAGACCCTTAGACCACCAGCTTTGCGTCCCACTCTTTCAAGTGGTTTGCCTTTTCTAGAACAACTGGTATTTTTTTCTTCTAATTGATATACTATTCTAAAATAACGAAAACTTCTGTTAAGTACTTAACATTAAGTCATATTTTTAGGGGGAGAATTTGATGAAATATGATGAACTATGGTACTTATCTAAAATCGGATTTCTTGAACATGTCGCACCTCCTGCGAGCAATGAGCTCATAGGATGCATCAAACATGCAAGATATAATCGTAATGAGGTCATACGAACGCCTGACAACACCAAGCATGAGTTGGGTTTTATCAAAGAAGGCTCCGTGAGATTGTATACCATTAACGACGAAGGAAAACAGTTCACGTGCAGCCTATTAGGTCCAGGAAGTACCTTTGGTAAAATGAGATCCTTTTCACTACATATGGATAATGTTTATGTAGAAGCGATCGAGCCAACGCACTTTTGTACAGTTGATGAGGAAAGTTTTATGGCACTCGCAAACAAATACCCTATTTTATTGCACAAAGCTTTAGAAACATTAAGTGATCGGCTAAAAGAACGGGAAGAACGCCTTAAAGTCATGGCACTAGATCACTGCAAGGATAAAGTCATTCACCTGCTTCAAATGATTTACGACCGTTACAATAGACCATCACATGACCAAGAGTTCTACACCATCACCTTACCCATCACCCAGCAGGAACTTGCCAACATGATTGGTTCAAGCCGTGAGTCTGTCTCTACTGTTTTAAACGAACTTGCCGAAGAAGGACTCGTGAAATTTCCTAAGCGCAAACAAATAGATGTGCATTTTTCGCTAGTACAAGACGACCCCAACCCTAAATACATTCAAGATCTCTATCAAAACTATTAACAAAAATATGACAGTGTACTTTCAAACCCCTATAATGAAAGTAAACAGTAAAAGGACGTATCAACATGAAGTGGATCATCATTAGACCCCTTTTTGCATTACTAATGGGGTTTACCTATTTATTATCACAATTTATCGATTCAGACCTGCTTCCAATTCTGGTTAGTCTATTTGCGACGATTACGGTGATGTCTTACATACCTTATTTAAGTAAAACTCCGATGATACTTATAAGCACGTTGCTGATTTTAAGTGTTATCTTTTTACTAAACGGAAGCGGGCTCATGAAATTATTTCACGGGATGAGAGAAAATGTAGGGTTACTGGCAATTTTTCTTTTCGTTCCATTAATCTCCCTTCCAATTAAAAATGGTCAGTACTTAGACTACATGAACGCCATTTTTAATCATTATGTTAAAACATCCAAACAACTCTATACGTATTTAAAAATATCGATATTAGGTATTGGGTCGGTTATGAATTTGGGTACGATTCCAATTATGTACCATTTGACCGAAACATCTTCGTTTATTGATTATCGCGATACCCGAATCAGAGCGCTGACAAGAGGGTTCTCACTAAGCTTTTTATGGTCGCCTTATTTCATTTCAATCGCTCTCATTTTAACTTACTTTAATGTGACTTGGGTTGAATTATTCCCGTTCGGGTTCGCTTTTGCCCTAGCTGGATTCATCTTAGGCCTTTTTACAATGGGATCGATTAGCGAACCAATAAAAATCGTAGAGTCAGACGAGAACATTTCTATTGAAACAGCTAAGCGTAAGTTATTTGAACTTTTATTAATCATCATCGGTATGACCGTCATCACGATGACCATCGAACACTTTGTGGATTTATCAGTATTAACCATCATCCCAATTATGGCGATCATCGTGTCTACTATATGGTCACTCTTTTATCAGTCACCGAAAGAATTCGGAAAAGAATTAGTGGACTATACTCAGGGCCGGCTTCCTAAAATGGGAAATGAACTATCCCTGTTTATCGCTGCGGGCGTATTCGGCGTCGCCATATTAGATGCAGGCGCCAGCGAATGGATTATCTACTTAATTGAGGCAAGTGGTATTAACCATCTATTAATATTAATTCCAGTCCTAGCCCTTGTCGTGAACTTACTATCATTTATTGGCGTGCACCCGATCATAACGAACACAGCCCTGGCCATCACTTTGAGTTCAAGTCCGATGTTCGAGGGTGATCATTTGCTGTTAAGTATCGGATTACTGACAGGCTGGATGCTCACGATCCTCATCTCGCCACTGTCCGCAACAAACCTAATGGTCGGAAACTTGACTGGCACCAACTCCGTCCATGTTGGCCTGAAAATGAACTGGCAATTCACGATCATTTTATATGGTGTTTTTTATATACTAATGGTTGGAATATATTATCTGACGTAGAAGTTAACCCGCTCACGATGGGACGTGAGCGGGTTTTGTTCGCTTTTCTAGGGGAACTGTTCGCGTCACGACGACTTTTGTTCGCATCTCCGACTCAACTGTCCGTATCTTGCGACTTTCTGTTCGCATTTCCTCGCCAACTGTCCGTATCTTAAATCAAACTGTCCGCATTGGCGTGAATTTTGTTCGCGTAAGCATGAGTCTTGTTTCCATTTGCCGTTGAATTAAACGTATGACGCGATGGCTCGTGCGCGTCTAATACAAATTATCTGATTTTTCTAAATATACTGTTTACTTAATTGGTTAAACGTGTTAAAATACGTTTAAAACTGAAAATTCGACAATATTTGGAAAGGAGGTGAACCTCCCCTCGCTTGTTTGGCGTCTAAATTTTTAGAAAGAGGTGGGTATTAAACATGGACATGCTAAAAAGCTTTAAGCCACAACGTAAACTCGTTCCAAATGTGGATTACGTAAATGTAAGCCACATGGTGGATACTGGCTCTGAGTTTGTCCCGTACTATGAGTATGCGAATATAACCCACACTCAATTGATCCGTTTGGACTATGAGGTATTGTTAGCTCACCTGATGCAAACGGGCAAACCTTTTAAAGCACTGTATCCAATCATCAATGAATTTAGCATCAATAACCATCTTTTTCGCATTCATTCGCATCCAGTTAATACGTCAACTGCCTTTAGTGCCGGTCTTGGCATTATTAAAAATAAAAACAGGCAACTGAAATGCGAATATTACCTTTATGATTATTTTTGCGAGGCATGGATGAGTCCATCTGAACAAAGGTACTACGCAACATTAAAAAGAGAGCTTTATATGCTACTAACATTTGGAGTTGAAAGTAACTTAGTGTCCGAACTCTACCAATCTGACAACTTCGATCGCATTGCTCCGCTTCTATCCCTCGACCATGATTTAGGTCATAAAATAGAGCAAGCTTTATCCAAATAATTCACTTCACAATATTACCCTTAAACATCTCCAACGGGGTAACGACCTGTTGGATTTTTTGTGCACAATAAAAAGACGATCCTATTAAGATCGCCTTTACCCCTCATACCCGAGTTCTCTTGATATTTTTAAACTGTTTTCAATGACGCTTGATAAAATCGTATCCTCATCCTGCTCAGTCAATTCTCTCATAGGTGTACTAACACCTAAAGCGGCTACTACTTTTCCGTTGTAATCAAAAATAGGCGCTGAAAAACCGATCGTATCTTTAAAATGTTCAGATCGACTAATAGAATAGCCTCTTTCGTAAATCACCTTTAAGCCTGCTTTAATTTCTTCTTCATCCGTAAGCGTGTTAAGTGCTAATTTTTTAAGTTCAACACCTTTTAAATAATCATCGATCTCTTCTTCACTTTTGTATGCCAATAAAACTTTAGGTGCTGACCCTGCATATAAAGGCGCGCGCTGCCCCACTCTTACGACTAAACGAACAGGCTTTTTACTACCAATAGTTTCAACATAAACTGCCTGATTCCCTTCAGACACTGTTAAATGGACCAATTCGTCTAAATCGTCATTTAGTTCCCTCATATGAGGTAATGCGATTTTATTAATTTCTAGCCCTTCTTTAACGACATTTCCATACTGTAGTAGCTTTAACCCAAGACGGTAGGTCACTTCCACATTTCCATTTCGATCTTTAATAATTAATCCCGCTTCTTCAAGTGAACTGACTAATCTAAAGACCGTTGTTTTTGGAAGACCTGATTTTTCGGTTAATTCCATTAGCGTAAGGGTTGGCTGATCCTTAAAACAATCTAATAGATTAATAGCTTTAACTAAGCTTTTACTCATGAATACCCCTCAAATCTCTAATCCTAATAAATAACATTTATAACATAAACATAAATCATTGCTACAGACGTGATGGTGATAAAATATAAACCGTTCCACTGATAGGCCACTCTAATACCATTTGTTCGAACACATGAACTAATAATGATATTTAAAGCGTTCAAAGGACTAATCGAGGCCGACAACATCCAAGTAAAAATACACATAAACGCGGCACTCATCATACTCATTTGAAGATCTAAGCTTAAGAGAACAGTTAACACAATTGGCACACTAACGATTTGGTGTATGCCAACCATTGCTAAGACTGTTACAAATAAAATAATAAATAAAAACAAGATAACCAATGACTTTTCTGATGACCACAAAATCGCATTTCTTAACAGATCATCAATTGGTGTATGGAGGAGTGCACTGCCAAATAAACCAGCGCTTAGAAACAATGCGACTTCCATACTTGAAAAAGATTTAACCTGTCTCGAATACGCTTTAATTTCTGAAAGAAACTCTTGACTATTAAACCTTATTAACTGATATATAAGCGGAACTGATAGACATAAAATACTTACTAATAGTAACATCGACCATCCTGTCAATAATTCAAGTCCAACAAGTAATAATAAAATAATGAAGACATATAAAACAAACAGCCAAAATGCTCCGTTTATTTTTATTTTACTAGAATTAACATTGGCTGAAAAACCTTTAAACAACATCCATGCCAACAGTACTTGGATTGTTGCAAAACTTAAACCAATCGGTAAATATGATTGAAATGACAAATCAGCTGTAACTAAGACAATCCCAACTGATGCATAAAAAGGAGACCATAAGATTGCAGGTGTAAACCCGTTATAATAAGCCTTTGACAGTAATCGGTTAGGAATTTTCAAATCATATATAAAACTATGAACAATACGTAAGGAGCCCATATTTAGTATAGGAGACAGTATGAATACTAACAAAAACACACTTTTGTACGTTCGTTTATAATCGTCAATCACATATTTTAAGTTATTGACGAGCCGCTCTATGATTCGCTCTTGTTTTAACGGAATCGAAATAAGTGGTGCCAATAATATAATAGATAATAATGCTAGATTCTGTGTTATTCCGTCCAACAATTCAAAAGTTCTATTTCCATAGAAAAAATGAATCATCACACCAGATGTAAATAAGAAGCTTGTAAGCATTTTCGCTCTAACAGGTAATTTAATTAAAGCTAGAATGAATACAATTAAACATATTACGATATAAACTGCTTCAACTAGTGGGTGATTCACAAAGTTTTGAAAGATATAATATAAGCACATGAACATGACAGCATAAAAATATAACACACAGATCCCGGCTTCCGACTGACATAATTAGTCTTTTTTAATCAATTTAAACGTTCCATTGGCATGTACTAACAACTCACCTTGTTCATCAAAAATTTGCCCTTCGACAATGGCTGTTGTTCGTGTACGTGAAATGATTTTTCCTTCTGAAAATAATGTTCCTTCTAAGACAGATTTAATAAAATTCGTATTTAATTGGAGTGTTACGACTTCATCAAAACCTAGAGACTTACAAGTAAATCCCATCGTCGTGTCCACCATCGAAACTAATACACCACCGTGTACCGTTTCTCTAACATTTGTAAATTCATTTTTAATAGGCAGCTTTAATTTAACATTACCTGGATTAGCTTCATGCAATTCAAGTCCAACAAAATTCCAAAAAGGGCTTTTCTCAAAACCCTCACGAATAAACGGATTGACTTCCATAATTATTCACCTTCTCTAATTAACGATTGTTTCAACTTTTTCTCCGAGTATAGCTTTAATAAGATTTCTAGCAATGGTTTCTGTCGTCTCCCTTGCTGCTTCTTCACTAATGCCACCAATGTGAGGTGTCATCACAATATTGTCTAATCCAAAATAAGGGTGATCATATGGGGGTGGCTCAGGGTCATAGACATCCACCGCTGCTCCCATTAATTTTCGTTCTTTGAGTACAGTTGCCAGATCCTCTTGGTTGACCACTCCGCCTCTTGCTGTATTGATAAAAATAGCATTTGGTTTCATAAGATCAAAATGTTTTTTATTAATCAATTGTTTAGTATGTGGACTCAGCGGAATATGAACACTTGTGACATCTGCATGTTTAAAAACATCCTCAATATGAGTTGTGAACTGATAACCTAACTCTTCTTGGATTTTATGGCGTTCTTCCGTGATTTGACGCACATAAACTAGAACATCCATATCAAAAGAAGTTTTCATCATACTAGCGACTTTTTGCGCGATAGAACCGAACCCGACTAGCCCGAGCGTTTTTCCCTTTAACTCGTATGTAAATTTACCATCACGATAACCAAAATTCCCTTTTTTCATCTCCTCATGAAATGGGACGATATTTTTCATAACTGAGAAAATTAGACCAATCGTATGCTCAGCAGTTGCCTGGCTGTTAATTTTAGGAGCATGTAAAACCTTAATTCCTTTTTGCGTAGCATACTCGACATCAATATTATCCAGTCCGATTCCTGCACCCGAGACCGCCTTTAAATCTTTGGCTGCATCAATCATGGCAGACGTAACCCGAGCAGGTGCACGTAAAATAATACCATCAACACGATGACTCTTGAGATACTCAATGATCTCATCTTCACGAAACTCCTCGAACTTCTTCACATGAGCAAGCTCATTTAAAACTTCTTCACCTTTTGGATAATACATCGGCAAAATTTGTATGACGTGAGGTCGATTAGACATCCGTGTCCCTCCTAAATTTCTTTTAAATAAGAATAACTTGCAGATTAAAGAACGGTTTCCTTCGAAATACGGTCAAATCTCAACTCGATACGAACACTTCATTCAAATATGTGAACAAATTCCGCCCGGATACGAACACTTCACGCAGAAATGCAAACAAATCTCGCCCTAATACGGACAGATTCCACAAAAATGCGAACACTTCCACGTTATATACGGACAATTCACCTCAGACGATAAACAGTTATAAGAAAGCCAGTAATCTCACATTACTGGCTCACTGACTAATCTAAATACTCTACAATCGTTGAAATGCCTTGGCCTCCCCCAATACAAAGGGTTACTAAGCCGTACTTCTCGCCGCGTCGTTCCATTTCGTGTAAGAGCTTCGTCATTAAAATAGCACCTGTTGCGCCGATCGGGTGGCCTAATGCAATGGCGCCCCCGTTGACGTTGACTTTTTCGGGATCCATTTTACTTTCGCGAATGACTGACAATGCTTGTGCAGCAAAGGCTTCATTCAGTTCAATTAACCCAATGTCGTCAATCTTAAGGCCGCACTGCTTAAGAGCTTTTTCAGTCGAGTAAACAGGCCCGATCCCCATAATATCTGGCCCAACACCACTTACAGCTTGAGCGATGATTTTGGCCTTAGGCTTTAGCCCGTATTCTTTCACCTTATCTCCGCTCATCATGACGACAGCTGCTGCGCCGTCATTTCGCCCTGAAGCGTTCCCAGGTGTCACTGATCCACCTTCTTTAAACACAGCTGGTAGTGTGCTCAACTTTTCAACGGACGTCAGCCTAGGGTGTTCATCGATTTTAAATTCCACAGTTTGTTTGCGCTCTTTCACTTCGTAAGGGACAATCTCTTTTTCAAAGCGTCCAGATTTAATCGCCTCATCGGCTAAAACTTGACTGCGATGAGCAAATTCATCTTGCTCTTGACGGGAAATCCCGTACTTCTCTGCTAGATTTTCAGCCGTATAACCCATTGTTAAATCACCATACTTTTCGCGAGGCTGAGAGCAAGGCTGACTTTCTGTATTCGGGTCTAGTAAAAGTCCATTGCCAGCTCGGTATCCATAGCGAGCGTTACGGATGTAATATGGTGCTGTACTCATACTCTCAGCACCACCAGCTACGACAACGTCTGACAATCCTAACTTAATCTGCATATCCGCATTATTAATCGCCTGAAGCCCAGATCCGCACTGGCGATGAACTGTATAACCTGTCACCTCTTCAGGTAAACCGGCACGTAGAGCTGCTACTCTACCTAAGTTCGAGGTATCTGCACTTTGTTTTGCCTGACCTAAAATGACCTCGTCAACTTTAAGCTCCGGATTCGTACGCTTCAATGCTTCACGAATGACTTTTTCAGCTAAAAAATCAACCTCAACCGTTTTGAGCGCACCGCCCATGCGGCCAACCGCTGTTCGAACCGAATCAACAATATACGTTTCTTGCACATCAAGCACCTCCATTATTTACGTGTTTCGCGTATGAGCTCACCAGCAATAATATTTCGTTGAATCTCTGATGTTCCTTCGTAAATTTTAGTAATACGAGCATCCCTGAAATAACGCTCGATAGGATAATCTTTCATATAACCGATTCCACCATGAATTTGCACGGCGAGATCAGCCACTTTGTTGTAAACTTCAGAACCGTATAGTTTCGCAATAGCCGCTTCTTTAACCACACGCTTACCTTGATCCGTCATCCAAGCAACTCGGTACGTTAATGAACGTAATGATTCAATCATCATCGTCATCTCAGATAGCATATGCTGGACGGCTTGAATTTCAATAATTGGCTTGCCAAATTGGGTACGTTCATTAGCATATTCTAAACAATGTTCTAGTAATTTCTCGCAAGAACCTAGGTTTCTAGCAGCAAGGCCCGCACGACCATTTGCTAGAATTTTAAGCGCGTTAACGTAACCTCTGTTCACTTCGCCTAATACATTCTCTTCTGGCACTTCCATGTCTTCGAAAAATAGTTCAGCTGAATGTGAACCGCGGAGTCCCATTTTCTCTTCAACAGCGCCTAACTGAAATCCTGGGAAATCTTTTTCCACAATAAAAGATGTGATGCCTTTAGCACCTTTTTCAGGATCGGTGACTGCCATGACCGTAAATACCTGGCCATCGACCGCGTTTGTAATGTAGTGTTTCGACCCATTAATAATGTACTTATCACCTTTTTTAACCGCCGTGGTTTTGAGGTTTGCCGCATTTGAACCGGCACTAGGTTCCGTTAACGCAAAGGCACCAATGTATTCCCCAGTTGCCATTTTGGGTAAATACTTTTTCTTCTGCTCCTCAGTACCAAGTTCCACAATGCCAACCGATCCGATTCCGGTATGGGCCCCAATTAACGTCGTATACCCATTATGCGTTTTGCCAAGTTCTTCATAAATCGCACATTTGCCGACCATGTCTAAGCCTAATCCGCCGTATTCTTCAGGAATACTTAAGCTAAACAGTCCCATCTCTTTTGATGCTTCTACAATCTCTTCAGGGATTTCATTATCTTCTTCAATTTTCATCGCTAATGGTTCGACTTCATCTCTAACAAATTTACGCACATTTGATCTAAGAAACTCGATATCTTCTGATAAATTAAAATCCAATGCTGACAGCTCCTTTATCGGTTATTAAAATTCGGCTTTCGTTTCTCTATAAAAGCGCTCGTTCCTTCATGCTTATCTTCTGTTCCAAATGCCACAGCCTGTGATAGTTTCTCAATCCACATCGCCGCATCACCTGATAGATCGTAACCATGATGCACGGCCTGTTTAGCAAGCTGAATCGCAACAGGTCCTTTCTTTAAAATCGGATCTATTACTTCATTAATTTTTTCATTAAGATTATCGCTAGCAATGCTATACTGCACAAGCCCAATCCGATGAGCCTCTTCACCGCTAACAAATTTTCCTGTCAAAATCATATCTAGCGCGTGACCTTTTCCAACAATTCGTGAAAGACGCTGCGTCCCGCCTGCACCAGGGATTATTCCTAAGTTAAGCTCAGGCAGTCCGAACTTAGCCCGTTCCGTTGCGATTCTGATATCACAAGCTAATGCAAGCTCGCAGCCACCTCCTAGGGCATAGCCTTCAACGACTGCAACTGTTGCTTTAGTAGACTTTTCGATTTGACTATACAAGCCCTGCATCCCTGGCACTAAAGCTTCCAAAGGCTCACGATCTCTTAGCTGCTTAATATCGGCGCCCGCAGCGAATGATTTGCCCCCAGCTCCTTTAAAGACAATGACTTTAACTTCAGGGTCAGCCTCAGCTTCTTGAACTGCCAGACCGATTTCCCTAAGCATCGTTTGATCTAGTGCATTCCGGACGTCCGGACGATTTAGCGTTAGCCAGAAGATTCCTTGGTCACGTTTCACCTCAATATTCTGAAAAGTAGACAACTAGATTCCTCCTTACGAATAGTCATAGAATCCGCTACCAGATTTACGGCCATAACGTCCTGCTTTCACGTATTTAGTTAATAATGGTGATGGACGATATTTTTCACCTAATGTTGCATGCAAGTACTCCATGTTACGAAGCCTTGTATCAAGTCCTACTAAATCTGCGAGTTCTAGCGGCCCCATCGGATGATTGAGTCCTAGTTTCATAGCTTTATCAATATCCTCAGCACTTGCGACTCCTTCCATCAACATGTTCATCGCTTCGTTTCCGATTAAACAGTTCATGCGTGATGTTACAAATCCAGGAAACTCATTCACTTCAACCATTTCTTTGTTTAACTTTTCCGTAATGTCACGAACAAAGTTGACTGTTTCAGTTGATGTTTCAAGACCTTTGATTACTTCAATCAGCTTCATTTTGTGAACTGGATTGAAGAAGTGCATCGCCACGACTTGATCAGGGCGAGACGTCTGAGCCGCAATTTCAGTCGGGCTCATCGTTGATGTGTTTGTGGCTAGAATCGCTTCTTTCTTACAAACCTCATCTAGCTGCTGGAACACTTTAATTTTTATATCCATTTTTTCTAAAACGGCTTCAATCACTAAGTCAGCATCTTTTGCTGCTTCAGTTAAATCAGTCGTATAACTTAAATGCTGAGCTGCGGTTTCATGCTGCTCTTTTGTAATAAAACCTCTCTCAGCACTGCCTGACAGCAGTTTCTCAATATCACTTTTAGCATTCGTTAAAGCATCTTCACTAATATCGTTTAAAAACACTTTAAAACCTGAAATGGCACTAGCATAGGCGATTCCTTTTCCCATCACACCAGCACCGACAACTGTAATTTGCTGCATAAACCATTTCCTCCCTTATGAAGCTTCCTGTCTAACGAGTAAATCTTGCCTAAACTTTTTTTGGAAAATATAAACTAGAACTAATACCACAACACCAATTGCATCTGTAAATAAATCTGGAATCACCATACAGACAGAACCCGCAAATAAAACTAATCGTTCATACCAGAATGAATGTCTTAACATCCAACCTTCTGCCGCAATGGCAATACCAATAATTCCGATAATCGCAGTCACAACTGATAATAATGTTTCTAATGGTCCGCCAATTAATAAAAGATTCTCACCATAAACAAACATGAATGGAACAATATAAGCTGCTAGACCTAATCTCATGGCTGTTAAACCCGTTTTCATCGGTTCAGATCCAGAAATACCTGCCGCAGCAAAAGCTGCTAAAGCAACTGGTGGAGTAATCGCTGATAACGTTGCAAAGTAGAAAACAAATAAGTGTGCCGCCATTGGGCTAACACCCATCTCTATTAATGCAGGAATCGTTAACGGAACCTGCACAATATAAGCTGCAACCGTTGGCAGTCCCATTCCTAGAATAATGCTCGTAATCATCGTAAAGATTAAAGCTAGTAATAATACGCCGCCTGAAATGTCGATAATAATACTACTAAACTTAAGGCCGATCCCTGTTAAACCAATTACACCGATGATTAAACCAGCCGCCGCACAAGCAATAGCCGTTTCAAGTGCAGCTTTAGCTCCCAAGTCTAAAGCGTTTATAATTTTCTTAAGACCAATACGATGTACCGCACTGATGGCTGCAATCACAATAGTCGCAACAATCGCATATAAACCTGCTTTCATAGGTGAAGATCCTATTGCTAGTAAATAAATAATTAAGACTAGAGGGATGAAAAATAGAAAACCTTTCTTAAATACTTCCCAAAACTTAGGTAGTTGATCTTTTTTCAGTCCTTCCAATCCGTTTCTTCGTGCTCGTAAATCAACTTGAATAAATAAACTGATGTAGTAAAGTAACGCAGGTACAATAGCTGCAATCGCAACATCCATGTAAGGTATGCCGAGGTAAGCTGCGATAATGAATGCTGAAGCGCCCATAATGGGTGGTACAATTTGACCACCTGTCGAAGCAACTGATTCAATAGCTGCCGCGAAATGCTTTTTGTATCCCGTTTTTCTCATAAGAGGAATCGTAAAAGCACCAGTTGTGACCGTATTCGCTACAGCACTTCCTGAAATCGTACCAAGAATAGAACTAGCTAAAATAGCTGTTTTAGCTGGGCCTCCTCGATACTTACCCATACCTGCTACAGATAAATTGATAAAGAATTGACCAGCTCCTGATACTTCTAAGAATTTACCAAATAAGATAAATAAGAAAATAAAGGTAGCTGATACACCTAAAGGCGTACTAAAAACACCTGTTGTCGTATAAAACAAATGATCAATAAACCACATAAGTGGAAATTCTCTGTGTCCGAGTGCACCTGGAACAAGATGGCCCCAAAGTCCATACACTAAAAAGGCTACTATGATAATGACTAGCGCATTTCCAACAACCCTTCTTGTAGCTTCAATCAGTAGAAGCCCTCCAACAATACCTAACGCTATCTCAAAGGTGGTAAGCTTCTCTATGTAACTCATTCTTGAGGCAATTTCTTGTGAATTGACCACGAAATAGGAATAACAAGCTATTGACAGGACCATAAGAATCCAGTCATACCAAGGGATAGGCGCATTTTTCGATAACTTTTTTGAAGGTTTATAAATCGCAAAAACTAACACTAACGCAAAACCTAGGTGCATTGACCTCTGCATAATTGAATCAAAGATCCCGAACAAGGCAGTGTACAAGTGAAAAAGGGACATAAGAATCGCAACAAAGGATATAACCTTTGCTGCAACTCCAACTAGTTCCCTATGCTTTGGTCTGACCACTGACTCTGCTTCAACCGCTTCTCTGTCATTGAAGTTTAGTTGTTCTAAACTATTCTGTTTATCTGACATGACATAACCTCCTCATAAAGGCTGCCTTACTCTAATGCACCAATTTCTTTGTAATAACGTTCAGCACCTGGGTGCATGTTTCCAACATTATTCTCTACAGAAAATTCAGCATTAAAGTCTGACATGACGCTAGAAATATTTGCCCAAGCATCTTTGTTCTCTACAACCATTTTCGTGATTTCATAAGCAACATCTTCATTAATTAAATCGTTATTGGCAAGTAGCACCGTGTAACCCGCAACAGTATTCGTATCCTCTTTAATATTTTCGTATGTGCCACCTTCGATTGTGTAAGGTAAGTAACCTTCATTAGCCGCATGTAGTTGCTCAACTGTTTCATCTTTTAATGGAATCAAACGAATGCCTAATGTTGTATCAAGTTCCTGATAAGTTGATACTGGAGCAGCTAACATTCCAGTAATCGCATCAATATGTCCGTCTCTTAATAACTGTGCAGCATCAGCTGTTCCAATGTACTCAATGCCTTCTAGGTCATCATACGACATATCGTTTAGTTCTAAAATTTCCTTAAAAGCAAGTTCACCACTATAACCTTTAATTCCAGGACTAACGATTTTACCTTTTAAGTCTTCTACAGTATGAATATCTGAGTCAGCTCTAACTGCGATATGGAAGACGTTTGGATAAAGTGTCGCTAGAGTACTAACATTATCAATTGGTTCTTCAAAAGCGTTTTTACCTTCTAATGCTTCCGGAACTGTTTGACCATTACTAAATCCAATATGAAACGTTCCTTCTCCTAAACCTAGTAAGTTTGAAACAGATCCACCTTCAACGACTGTTGTTGACGAACCAGGAAATAACTCATTCATCGTATCTGACATTGCACCTGCTAACGTATACCAAAATCCACCTACAGTCGCAGCTCCAAATGTAAATTCAGTAGGAGCCTCAACGTCCGCTGCTTCAACGTTTGTATCTACTTCTACGCTCTCTTCATCACCTTCAGACCCACTAGAACCACCTGATGACTCTTCACTAGGATCTGTTTCTGAACAACCAACCAATACAGCGAACATTAATAGAATAGCTGCTAATAATAAGCTTATTTTTTTCATTTTTTTTCTCCCCTTTTTTATATATTCATAGATTCTTGATTGACTGTGAAGTTCGCCTCTGTGATGTCTCTTAACTCGTCAATTGATATATCTGATAATATTTCAATCAATTCACATTGATTGTTTGAAAACTTAAATACCGCATGCTCGGTCACTAACATATCTACTTTTCTAGCCCCACTACTTGGAAAGGTTAAATTTTTAACAAATTTAGGGCTGCCATCCTTCGCCAAATGGCTTGATGCAATGATGATCTTCTTAGCACCGGCTACTAAATCCATTGCCCCACCGACACCTAAAATAGTTTTACCTGGTATGGCCCAGTTCGCGATTTCACCAGTTTCATCAATTTGCAGAGCACCAAGAACGGCCATGTCAATATGACCACCTCGAATCATGACAAATGAGTCTGCACTATCAAATAACGAAGCACCTACATCCATTGTAATCGGTTTCTTACTTGCGCTAATTAAATCCATGTTCATCTCATCTTCAGGTGGCGTCGGCCCCATTCCTAGTAGACCATTCTCTGAATGCAAATAAACTTTTTTATCGCCTAAATAATCAGGAATGAGCGTTGGAATTCCGACACCAAGATTGACAACATCACCATCGTTCAGCTCTTGAGCTACTCTCTTTGCCACCTTAACTCTTAAATCACTGTTCAACATAGACACCACCTTTCTTGATGTATTTATTAAGTACTACGTAGTCAATGAATAGATGTGGTGTAACAACATCCTCAGGAGGAATCTCACCTGTTTCAACGATCTCATCAACTTCCGCAATGACAATATCACTAGCTGTTGCCATGCCGACATTGAAGTTTCTTGCCGTGTGATCATAAATGACGTTGCCTAATGTATCCGCTTTCAAACCTTTAATAATAGAAACATTTCCTTTAATTGCACGTTCAAGTATGTACGTTTCTCCGTCAAATACTTTTTCTTCCTTACCCTCAGCTAGTTTAGTACCTGCTGCTGTTTTCGTGTAAAAGCCGGCAATTCCAGCGCCACCGCATCGTACGGCTTCTGCCAAAGTTCCTTGCGGAATCAACTCAATTTCAAGTTCGCCTTCAGACCAAGCGCGTACAGCCTCACGATTTGTTGTAAAATAAGAACCTTTTGCCTTTTTCAAGCAACCTGCATCTAAGAGCTTTCCAAGTCCTCTTCCCACTTCACCTAAATTATTACTGACAACAGTAAGGTTTTGCTTACCAGACTTTGCAATGGCATCAATTAAAGTTAATGGTGTTCCAGACATTCCGAATCCACCAACTAACAACGTATCTCCATTTTTGATAAGGTCCATTGCCTCATCAATCTCTATTAATTTTTTCATTAGAAAAACTCCCCCTTCCTTTTATTTGTATTCCGTTATACGGAATTAATGTTCCATTTTTATAACTTGGGTTAATTGTAAAAGACTATTTTTTAAAAATCAATACTTTTTAGAAAATTTAATAAATATTACTTTATGTAATATAGTTCTAACTTATTTTCGACTTACTCTCTCTATTATTGATGGTGCTTCTAACTACGTTCTTAACTCTTACCCTGTTAAACTTTTCAAATAAAAAAACGGCCCATGTAGGACCGTTTTACCTTAACTCAAATCAAATTGTTGCGACTCAACAAACTCTCTCATATGCTTACGACGCGGCTGCCCCATCATCTTAGCCATTGTTTCAGACCATGTGATCTGGCGCTTGTTTGCTGACCGTGATTGATAATAATGACTCATCGTTTCGTCATAGTTCTTAATGATTTCCTCATACTTAGACTCATCATACTCATTTTTATGCAAAATTGCCTCAACTGGAAGGCGTGGTTTCACCTCATGCTCTTCATCAGGAACACCAACTGTCATACCGAATACTGGGTAAACCTTATCTGGAAGATTAACGAGCTCACTGATTTGCTTCGGATTATTTCTCACACCACCGATGTAACAAATACCATATCCCATTGACTCTGCTGCCACAACAAAGTTTTGAGCAAAAAGGGATGTATCGGTCGTTCCAACAATAAAGTTTTCTAAACCTTCAGTTGTCAGTTCAACCCCTTGCTTTTGGCATGCATACTCCAGACGCTTTAAATCTGCACAGAACAATAAAACAACTGGAGCAGAATTAATTTGTTTCGGGTTATTACTGAGGTCTGCTAAGGCTTCAATTTTATCCGCATCCGTCACACGAACAATTGAATATGCCTGAACAAAATTAGAGCTTGCCGAATGCTGAGCTGCTTCAATCATTTCATGTAAATGTTCGCTTGGCACCTGATCCTCCTTATATAGACGAATCGATGTATGTTTCTTTAATAACTGTGTAACCTCGTTCATCACCATCAACCTTTCTTTATATGTCTATCTATTAAAATTACTAATTTTTATAGAATTAAACAAATAATATGTTTATAAAATAGGAGGCAGGGTATAGTAAGAGCAAGTTATAATCTCCCCATTAAAAAGGTGGATTCCAAAATTGGAATCCACCTCTTTTTTTATAGTTCAGGCTCTTCATAATAATAATCTACTGGTACTGGAGCTACTTCAGATTTTTCTAATGCTGGGGTATCTTTACGAGTAATTTGGTTAATGGCTGCTCCAACGATGTTTGCAACATCTTTCAGTTTATCTTTACTAATATATTCTATAACATCATCTTCAGTATGATACCACGGTTCAAGTGGTGTATGAATAAATAATGCAGCTGGAATACCTAAGTTATGAAACGGCACATGGTCACTACGTCCAAGTTCACTATAAGGAACTAATTCGCTAACTCGTGAGCCCGCTGCAGCACCAAGGTCCGTTACCATGTTCTTCTCACCATTTGCAGTGAACATCACTAAGTCGCCAGCATCAGCACTTCCAACCATATCAAGTTGGAACATAGCGACAGTACTTTCCACCTCTTCTTCAGTCATCGCCTCTGCATATTTACGAGAACCCCATAAGCCATATTCTTCTGCACCAAATGCGACAAATTTAATTGTCGTGTCAGTCGGTGTATTTGCATAAACACGAGCTAACTCTAGTAATGCTGCTGTACCAGATGCATCATCATTAGCTCCTGGCCCGTGCGGCACTGAATCATGGTGAGCACCTACAACAACAGTCTGACCTGTATCATGATTTTTCATCGGTTCTTTAACCGCTTCAACATTATAAGATGTAATCTCTTCTCCGCTGAAGCTATTAAACGTAAATTCATGCACTTGAACATTTTCATAACCATAAGACTCAAATTGTTCTTTTAAGTATTCGACCGTTTGTAGCTCACCTTCAGTCCCAGCTCCTCTTGGGCCAATCTCTTCAGAAAGGTACGAAACGTGGTCATAGATATTATCGACTTTGACTCGTTTCACTACTTTGTTGTCAAAAGCTTGATCCGACTCACCACCGTTTCCACCTGCTAAAGTTCCGTAAAAAGGAACCGTTGCTAAAAACATTGCTACCATTACTAGACTAAAAATCTTCTTCATTCATACCACTCCTCCTTTTAGGTTTGTTGACAAAATTCTACGTTATTTTTCAATTACCTTTTAATTCGGCAAAAAATGGTAAGAACGTAATAGAGGAATGGGATGTATGACCCAAAGTAATAAAAACTAGCCATGTGGCTTAAGGCTTATTATGATCAATTAAAAAATGGCCCATTAGCTGGGCCATTTTTTTGATCACTCCACTTCTACCTCTTCAGGCCAGTGAAGATCATGTTTTTCAACACTCGTAATTTGATTTTCTTTGTCGACAAATACAACACTAGGCTGTAATTTTTTAATCTCCTCTTCATCATACAGACCCATGCTCAGAATAATTACTAGGTCACCAGGTGAGAATAAATGAGCTGGTGGTCCGTTAAGGCAGATTTTACCCGAGCCTTCTGGAGCTGGAATAGCGTATGTTTTCCATAGCGTGGCATTGCGAACACTAGTAATCTGCACCATTTCATATGGTTTGATATTGGCTTCTTTCATTAATTTATAATCAATCGTAATACTTCCAACATAATCTAAATCCGCTTCCGTTACAGTCGCGCGATGGATTTTACCTTTACACATCTTACGTTGCATTCATTTCCCCTCCTGTTTTGAGTTAATTTCAGTATATTCAATTGAAAGTCTTGTTTCAAGAATAATAGATTTGGTAGTTTTAAAATGAATATGACCGGGTAAGGTATGTTCAACCCTTTATTTTACTAAATCTTGAGGTGATGAACATCAGACAGAAAGAGCAACTTTATCAAAATATTAAACAATTACGTGAGAGCATGATAGATTCCGGCTTGACTAAAGGACTTCACGATCCCGAAACAGTCCGTCTAAGTCAAGAATTGGACAGGCTATTGAATCAATATGAGAACACTCGCTGTAAGAAAAGTTATTAATGATAGCTGAGAGTTATCTAATTGAGGTTGAGCGTCTCCCTATTGATGTTCGTGCGCTCCTAATATCAATTCACCCTCTCCCTAACGACGTTAATCTCATCCAAAAACAAAATAGAAGCTTTTGCGCGTGCGCAAAAGCCTCAAATAAACATTATTTTATACTATCCAAAACGCCTGCAATGTACATGGCGCCGAGTGCACGGTCATAAAGTCCATAGCCTGGACGGCCTTCCTCACCGAAAATCATTCGGCCATGATCAGGCCTAGCTGGACCATTAAACCCAGTTTCCTTAAGCTTTTTAATTATGCCGACCATATCAAGTGAACCATCTTTATTCATATGAGAGACTTCTTGAAACGATTGTTCTCCGTAACGTTTAACATTACGTAAGTGTACGAAGTTGATTCTGCCTTGAGCCGTATCAATAATTTCAAATAAATCATTAGATGGGTCAGCACCAAAAGATCCTGTGCAAAACGTTAAGCCATTATTTGGACTATCTACTGCATCTAGTAGATACTTGATATTTTCTTTATTTTTAACGACTCGTGGTAACCCGAAAATGTTCCACGGCGGATCATCAGGGTGAATCGCCATCAGCACGTCTTCCTCTTCTGCGACTGGAATAATTTGTTCCAAAAAGTAAACCAAGTTGTCTAGTAACTGATCTTCCGTTATTTGCTTGTACTCCTCCATGATGCGCTTAAGTTCGTCCGTTTGATACGACAAATCCCAACCAGGTAAAGTAAGCTCTCCGCTTAAAGGATCTAATTCTTTTAACTCTTCCTCATCATAGTTTAACGAATTAGAGCCATCTTCTAGTGGCTTAGCTAAATCTGTTCTTGTCCAGTCAAAAACAGGCATAAAGTTATAACAAACTGTCTTAACACCAGCTTTTGCGAGATTTCGAATTGTTGTCTTGTAGTTTTCAATATAATGATCGCGTGTGTCTTTTCCTAGTTTAATATCTTCGTGAACTGGCACGCTTTCAATCACTGATAGATTTAGTCCGTGCGACTCGACATCTTGTTTTAACTCTTTAATTCGCTCTCGTGACCAAACTTCCCCGACAGGAATATCATAGATTGCCGTGACAATCCCAGTCACACTCGGAATTTGACGAATATATGCTAATGGAACTTGGTCGTCTTGTCCATACCATCTAAATGTAATCTCCACTCACTTTACCCCCTTACCTGTTCAACAAAAGCCTTGGCCTTCGCTTCAATCTCATCTAAATTGCCTTGAGTTAAAGAACCACCGACCCCGACTGCAACAGCCCCATTTTCAAACCACTCATTGACGTTTTCTAAGTTCACACCACCTGTTGGCATAATCGAAACATCGGGCAATGGTCCTTTAAATTGTTTGATCGCACTTGGCCCGAACTGGGCTCCTGGAAATAGCTTGATAACCTGAGCTCCGTACTGCAAAGCCGTCATCATTTCGGAAACCGTCATACATCCTGGTAAATAAGGTACTTGATGCAGATTACATAAAAGCGCGATTTCCTTTTTAAAACCAGGGCTAACGACAAACTGTGCTCCGGCTTGAATAGCGAGTTTAGCTGTTATGTCATCTAAAACGGTCCCAGCACCAACGACTACATTTGGATGCTCTTCTCGAACTTGCTCAATAGCACGCTGGGCACCAGGTGTTGTATACGTTAACTCAACAGCCTTAAAACCGCCTTTTATAACAGCATCAGAATATTGGACAGCTTCTTGACTGTCTTCAGCCCGAATAACGGCGATTAACTTTTGCTCAACCACTTTATTAAGCGTCTTTAACTGCTTCATCACATCAACTCCTAACGACTTACTCACCTTTTTTATAGCCGAAGCTCGGGATGTTGTGCCAACGTTTACGCATATAGTGCGCCGCTGATTTAGGCTTACGCTCACGAGTGAAGACACCTTTCTTATTACCTTGTACGCGAATTACGCCTTGACTCGTTTCAAAATCTGCAAAGTTCCAAATATGCTCACCGACAAAGTTTTCATGCTGATCAAACACTTTCTGGTTCGCCTCTAAAAACTTCACTTGATACTCTTCTGTGAACATGATGTCATCCATGTCATGGAATCCTGCAACCGTGTCAGCGCCATATTCGGTCATGATAACAGGTTTACCAGGGCAAACCTCTGCCCACTCTCTTAACTCTTGCGCAAGTTTCGCTTTTGCAACTTCTAAGTTACCACTTTCAACGTACCAGCCGTAGTAACGGTTTAAACTTAGAACATCGAGTTCATGCTCAATTTTAGCTTTATCAGGTGTTGCCATTAAAATCGTCACTAATGTCACAGGGCGATTTTGTGGATCCACTTCACGAGTTAAATCGATCAGCGGTTTAAAATACTCATAAGCGCCGTCTTCATAGGATTCAGGCTCATTAGCCACACTCCACATCAGAACAGCTGGGTGGTTTTTATCACGAGCGACTAAATCTCTAATGACTTGAGCATGATGTTCATACGTGCCAAGCTCTTTCCAAGTATCGCGTTTTTCGCTTGAGCCTAATAAACTTGCAGAGAAGTTTAAATGAAGTCCTACTGCTGGCGTTTCATCAATGACGACTAATCCTTCACGGTCAGCCAAACGCATAATTTCTTCTGAATACGGATAGTGAGCTGTACGGAACGAGTTAGCGCCAATCCATTTCATCAGGTTAAAATCCATCACGTTAATCGGTTCATTAAAACCACGCCCGCTAATAAAGGAATCTTCATGCTTACCAAAGCCTTTAAAATAGAACGGCTTGCCGTTAATTAAAAATTGATTATGCGTAACTTCAACTGTTCGAACCCCAAATGGTTCGTAATACTGATCAACGACTTCATCCCCGTCAACAAGTTCAACCTTTAATTGGTAAAGATACGCATCTAACGGTTCCCAAAGATTAGCATTTTCAATCGTCACCTGACCGTTTGAACCAGATGCTGTCGCTACTTCTTCGTTGTTCTCATCTAAAACTGTGACGTTAACTTGATGATTTGAACCCACGACCTCAACTTCATAATCAACAACACCATTTGAACCATCTAGATCTGTTACTACGGTCACATCGTTAATATAAGTTTTAGGTGTGGTATAAATTTTAACTGGGCGATGAATACCAGCATAATTAAAAAAGTCAAAGTTAGGTGAGTTTTCTACGACTTTTCCAATACCTTCGACTTCTCGTTCAGTATAAAGTCCGACAGGTAATGTTGTTTCATCCAAAATGTTGTTCACGGCTACAGTCACACGGTTCACACCTGGCTGAACAACGTCATTAATTTCTTTTTCAAATGGCAGGAAACCGCCTTTATTCTCGCAAACAAGCATTCCATTTACATAAACTTTAGCTTCATGCGTCACGGAACCAAAGCGAAGAACCAATCGTTCACTAAACGCATACTTTGGTACTTGAAATTCACGTTCATACCAAACCCACCCGATATGATTACGAATCTCTTTAATGACACTCACATCATTATAAGATGACGGAACAGCCATAGAAGATGGATTTTCTAAAGGCTTTTGGCTTACGCTTTCTTGAAGCTCAATTCCGTCTAATTTAAAATTCCAGATTCCATTTAAGTCAAAAACACCACGAGTATCTGTCGTAATTGGATATAACATATAAATACCTCCGTTTTTTATTTAAATTTATACACCTGAATAAGCTGAAAAGCCTCCATCAACCGGAACGATAATGCCGTTGACAAAGCCTGATGCTTGTTGATTCACGAGCCACATCAAGGTGCCAACTAACTCTTCTGGCTCACCAAAACGATCTTCTGGAGTCTGAGATAAAATTTTCTCAGCACGTTCAGATAACGAACCATCTTCTTTATAAAGTAAGTTTCGGTTTTGGTCGGTTAAGAAAAAGCCAGGCGCAATTGCATTAACGCGAACGCCTACTTTTGAAAAATAGACTGCAAGCCACTGCGTAAAGTTACTCACAGCCGCTTTAGCTCCGCTGTAAGCCGGAATACGGGTTAATGGAGTAAAGGCGTTCATCGAAGATACGTTAATAATCGTCGCACCTTCTGCGTTCACCATATCTTGTCCAAATACTTGAGTCGGTAAGAACGAACCTAAAAAGTTCATATCAAATAAATCACCAACAGCGTTTTGGTCTAAATCAAAAAACGACTGCTCACCATCGTCTTCAGTAAAATAATCATGTGACGTGGTCGCTTTTGGATCGTTACCTCCAGCGCCGTTGATTAAAATATCGCAAGTGCCGAACTGCTCCTTTAGGTCCTCACGCACACGTTTTAGATCATCTTTGTTTAAAACATCAACACTGTAGCCAATGGCCTCGTGTCCTTTACTTTTAATACTCTCGACTACACGGTCAATCTTTGATTGCGTACGTGCTAGAACCGCTACCTTTGCGCCTGCTTCAGCTAATGCTTCACTTAGAACAGAACCTAACACGCCGCTCCCGCCAGTCACAACAGCAACTTTACCTGATAAATCTGTATTAAATGGTATCGTCATTTAATCACCTCCGAAGATTATAAACTAAAATACTCTTTTGCATTGTAATAACAAATGTTCTGTATATATTGCTTTAATAACTGACGATCATTTGGAACCAGTCCTTGTTCGACCCAGCTACCAAATAACCGGCAAAGAATGCGTCTGAAATACTCATGTCTTGAAAAGGATAGAAAGCTTCTCGAATCAGTCAGCATACCGACGAAATTACTGATTAAGCCAATATTAGCAAGCGTCTTCATCTGGTTCTCCATCCCATCGATCGTATCGTTAAACCACCAAGCTGTGCCAAATTGAATTTTTCCGCGGATTCCATCGCCTTGGAAGTTACCTGCCATCGACGCTAAGATCGGATAATCATTCGGATTCAAGCTATATAATACCGTTTTAGGTAGCTTTTGTTTTCGCTCAAGAGAGTCCATCAGGCTTCCAAGTGGTTTAGCAAGCTTCGTGTCATTAATCGAATCAAATCCCGAATCAGGACCTAATTGTTCAAACATTCGCGAATTGTTATTACGCTTTGGCCCCATGTGAAGCTGCATAATCCAGCCTTTTTCATGATACATCTTGCCTAACTGAATGAGCGTGTATGTTTTATACTGCTCTACTTCATGGTCTGAAAGTTTCTCATTGTTTAAACGCTTTTTAAAAATATTCTCGACTTCTTGTTCAGTTGCCTCTGCAAAAAACATTTCGTTAATACCGTGATCAGAGCTTCGGCAGCCTAATTCATCAAAAAAATCAACTCGCTCTTGTAGGGCTTTTATAAACTGCGAGTAATCATTAATAGAATACCCAACGGCGTCTTCTAACTTTTTGAGCCAATCCATAAAACCATCTTGCTGAATATTAAGGCCTGTATCTGGTCTAAACGACGGTGACACCTGCAGGCCTTCAATTCCTTGTAACGCTTGATGTGAAGACAGCGAATCAACTGGATCATCCGTTGTCCCTACAAATTCAACACGATCTTTTTTTAATAACTGGCGAACCGACCATTTAGGAGATTGAAGCTTCGCATTCGCTTCCTCCCAAATATCCTTCGCTGTTTCTTCACTTAATAACTGATCAATATCGAAATAACGTTTTAACTCTAAATGAGTCCAGTGATATAAAGGATTACCGAGTGTCTGGGGAACGGTCTTCGCCCACGCTAAGAACTTCTCGTAATCCGAAGCATCACCTGTAATATAATACTCATCAATTCCATTAGCTCTCATCGCTCTCCACTTATAATGGTCACCAGAAAGCCAAATTTCCGTTAAATTCTGATAATTTTTGTCATTTAAAATGTCATCTGGAACCAGATGATTGTGATAATCAATAATCGGAAGGTTTTTTGCGTATTCATGATAGAGCTCATAAGCTGTCTCATTGTTTAGCAAAAAATCATCTTGAATAAACGTATTCATACAAATCCTCGCTTTTTTGTATAATTTGTTTGTTTACTAAACAAACTATTAATTTTATAATATATGTAAGCGGTTTTAATTTCAACCCTCTTTGCTCTGAAAATTTTATTTTCATAGAATTGTCTTTTTATGTCTGCTAAGATTAAATTAGAATATTTAAAGTTGGTGAAGTCATGAGTACAGGAGACGCACAATATATAAAGAACTTAAACAGACGTATTCTAATCGAACATGTCATTAAAGAACAAACACTCTCAAGAAGTGATTTAGCAAGAGTGACAGGTTTAAATAAAGCAACGGTTTCGGCCCAAATATCAAAATTAATCGATGACGGGATCATTAGAGAAACCAAAGTCGGACATATTGATTCGCCAGGGCGCAAGCCAATTTTAATAGAAATGAATGGACAAGCTGGCTACAGTATCGGTATTGATATTGACGCCAATGAGTTTCGCTTTGTCTTCATAGATTTAAAAGGAAAACCTATAGAGCGAAAAGTTGTACCAATTGACCAAGGTGACGTAGATGAAATAATCTCTATTATCCAATACCACTTAAAACCACTGATTGAAACTTATAACGAGTCTCATAAGCCGATTGGATTAACTGGTATTGCAGTTGGTATACACGGAATCATCAATAGTTATGACCAAATCGTTTTTACACCTAATCAAAAATGGCAATATTCAAACTTTAAATCCAAATTTGAAGAGGTCTTCAATGTTCCGGTTGTTATTGACAACAACGCGAATTTAAGTGCTTACGGTGAGCAAGTCTATTACGAAAACATCCAAGATCTATTCTGTATCACGCTTTATTCAGGTATAGGACTCGGAATCATTAACAACTCTAAAATCTATCGAGGTTATGATGGATTTGCAGGTGAAATTGGCCATATGGTGGTCAACCCTGATGGGGAATTATGTTCCTGTGGAAATAAAGGATGCTGGGAATTATACGCCTCAGAACGGGCGCTTAGAAACCGGTTTAATGCTAAATTTGGCTCTATGCCGCAAAACCCAGCTGAGATTTTTGAGAAACCAAAGTATGAATCTGAATTAGATTCGTATATTCAATATTTAGCAATCGGTTTAAACAATATAATCAATATATTTAACCCACAGCGAATTGTATTAAACGGAGCTATGATTAATCAAAATCCAGAAGTCATTCAATCTATTGAGAGACATCTTAAATCAAAGATCAATAGTTATGAAACAATTCACCTTTCCCATTTAGGTGAGTTTGCCTGTGCACTTGGCGGGGCAGCATTGGTTCTCAAAAACTATTTAAACATTAACACATTAGATTTTGTGGAGTACGAATATTTTAATAGTCATGAAAAGAGCGCTTGGACCTAATCCAAGCGCTCTCTTAGTTAATTAGCTTGATTAACTTCTTCGGACTTTTTTTCTTTAACATCAGCAATTTCTTGCTGTATTTCTTTCATTGTTTCCCCATCTAACTTATAGAAATGCATGGCTAAGATGGAGATTAACCAACCAAGGACTGGAATACCGAAAGCAACAAATAACGTTGCATATAATAAAGGATTAGTTAGGGATTCTCCAATTTGCGGAAATTCTTCTGTATAGCCAATCATGGCAACGACATAACCAACAAGAGCTGGAGCTAAGGACGATACTAGCTTGTCTACAAATGAGAACATCGCTGAAATCATACCCGGTACGTAGCGTCCTGTTTTATACGTCTCATAATCAGACGTATCCGCAATCATCGGAATAACAATCGATGGTGTTAAGGTACCGACACCGCGTCCAATACTGTAAAGAACCATAAAGGCAATTGTTAACCAGCCGAACGATTCAAAGTTCGCATCTGTCGGATTATCTACGAGTAACATAATGACCGCTAATGCCGTGAAGGAAACAACTCCTAACCAAGAAGCTCTTACCAAGGCTTTTTTCATACCTACTTTTCTAGCATACACAACACCAAAATAAGTAATAAACAAGCTTGGCGCAATAATGATTAAGGAGTACGTACCACTTAGTTCAAAGTTACCTAAAGCAATTGCGAACAGCATGACCATCACGGGCTGCTGCATCATCACCGTAACCGCAAGTTTATCAGTTGATGCAGATAAGACTAGCATCTGAAGGGGTCTGTTCCCTTTTAGAACTGGCCAGTAATCTCTAAATCTCACATTTGCAGAAAGATCCGCAAGGCCATAAAACTCTTTTCGATCTTTAGGCTTGATTCCAATAATAGCTAACATAGTAAAAATAGCTGCTAAAATAATAATCTCAATATATAATTCTTGGAACAATCCGCTAGTAAACCCGCCATACTTTTGTGTTAAATAAGATGAAACAAACACTTGTCCTAGAGAGAACAATGTAATGTTATAAACCGAATCAAAAATCGAGAATAGCGGACGCTGCTTCGGATGGTTCGTTAAGACCGTTTGAGCAGCCCTTGTCACATTGGTTTGCAATGTGTAACCAATGATATAAATAGCGTGAATCACTATAAATGCAGCTAATGCCAGATTTTCAGGTAAAAGGTGAATATTAAACATTAGAATAAATGAAATGATTAAAATAATATTTCCTGTCACCATGATTGGTATAAATTTACCGAATCGTGTCTCCGTTTTATCAAGAACAAATCCAATAATCGGATCTGTCACGGCATCAAACGCACGCATCGCTGCTAAGATCGTACTGACGATCACAACCGCAAGACCAGCTACCCCTGTTGCATAGTAAGATACAAAGGCTAATGCAAACATATAAAGGTTTGTCGCCGTATTGTTTAATGCAAAGAAACCAATCTGCCATACTTTAGCCTTATGATAATTGCCTTCATTTCCAACAATTGAAGCTCCCATTGTACACTCCCCTTTTAGTCGTCCATTAAAGAAACCGTTTACATTTTAACAACAAATTAGTTAAATTTTTCAGAAAAATATTGGTAAAAATAAAATTCACACGCGCATGTGTAATTTGTTTGTTTACTAAACAAACTTATATTGTCATATTATATGTAAGCGTTTTAGATGTCAATAATGTTTTTAAAAAATCTGAATTTAGGTTGGGATATTCCGATTTTAACAGTAGCTTGAACGTGAACTTATGAGTTTTGGTCGCCGTTTGGGCTTTCTATTTTGGTTTGGCTCATTCCTTTTTACATTTGTGTGCTCCCTATTTCGGTTGAGCTCTTCCCTATTTACATTCAGGCAATCCCTATTTATGTTCGCGCGTCCCCTTTTTTGGTTGAGCTAGTCTCTATTGATGTTCAAGGCTTCCCTATCGACATTGCTCCATTTCCAAAAATAAAAAAGAAGCTTTTGCGCTCACGCAAAAGCCTCTACTTATACAATAATCTCCTTCGCTTCAAGAATCACATCATCTAACACATCACGCACCGATTCTTCTTTCTCTACTGATCTCACACCTTGCCCTGCATATAACGACAAATATTCAGCGTCGCCACGTTCCTTAGCAGAAGTTCGAACAGGTTTTGTAGCCATGTTTTGAAATGGATATGGAAAACGAGTCTTTTTATCAAACGATCGAACAAGCTCATTCTCAATTGCTCGAGCTGGCCTGCCAGAAATATTTTTCGTAATAACGGTACTCGTCTCATCACCAGCAAATAGAGCTTCTTTATAAGCATTCGGAATTCCTGATTCGCTTGTCGTTAAAAAGCGCGTCCCCATCTGAACGCCTGAAGCACCTAACACCATTGCCGCAACAAGTCCTTTCCCGTCCATAATACCACCTGCAGCAACCACCGGAACATCGACTGCCCCTGTGACTTGAGGTACTAACGAGAACGTTCCGATATTAGCGCCTCCTGGATACTTCTCAACATTAAACGTTCCACGGTGCCCGCCAGCTTCACTACCTTGCGCAACGATCACATCAACTCCCGCAGCTTCTGCCTGAACCGCTTCATCAACATTTGTCACCATTGTCATGAGCACAGCACCAGCACTTTTAGCACGCTCTGCTATTTCTTCAGGCAAGATACCAAAAGCTGTACTAATAACAGGCACCTTTTCCTCTAGCAAAACATCGACCTGCTCTGCTACACGGTTTTGCCAACTGAAATCAACCTGATCGACAGGGTTTAACTCAACTTGAGTGCGCACAGCATTTAAAGCCTCAACTTCACTCGACTGAAAAGACTGTTCACGATCACCTCTAAGCGAAAATACATTTACCGCAAACGGCTGATTAGTCTTCTTTTTAATCTCACGAATAGCCTCGCGAATCGATTCGGGTTCCATGTAGGCTGCTCCAAGTGTTCCAAGAGCCCCAAACTCAGATACTTCCGCAACTAACTCAGGCGTCGTTGAACCACCAGCCATTCCAGCCTGAATGATTGGGAATTTAATACCAAGCAACTCACACAATTCATTTTGCAATTTAATCATGCTAAAAACCCTCCCGGCGACTTACTTCTTAATGATCATTTTACATGATTAATCCTTCTGGCCATAAAAAGAAGCTTTTGGGTAAGCCCAAAAGCAACTATTTTTTGCTTCCCATTTCGATTCAAACGCCCCTTAACCTAATTCTACCTTATCTTACTTAATCCCAGAATGCATAAAGCTCGATACAAATTGTTTTTGAAAAATGAAAAAGGCAATCAACAACGGAAAGATCACCATCACTGTACCAGCTGTCACCATCCCCCACTGCGCCCCTGTCTCATACGATTGGGCAAACAAAGCAATCCCGACGGTAAGTGGACGATTTTCTACAGAGTCCGTAATGATTAGCGGCCACATGAAATTACTCCAGTGGTGACTAACGGACACCAGCGCAAACGCAATATAAGTCGGTTTCGCGGCTGGGATATAAACATGACGCAGCGTCTGATACCATTTACACCCGTCCATTTTTGAGGCCTCATCTAATTCATAAGGTACTTGTTTAAATGTTTGTCTAAGTAAAAATACCCCAAACGCTGACGCCCAGTAAGGAAGCATGACCGCGAGCTTCGAATCTACTAGCCCAAGCTGTCCCATCACCTGATAATTTGGAAAGAGTAAGATTTCAGGCTGAATCATGAGTTGCACTAAAAATAAAATAAACAAAACGTTGCGACCTTTAAACTTTAACCTTGCAAAGGCATACGCTGCGAGTGTGATTGTGATCAATTGCATAGCTAAAATGCCAAACACAATCACAAAGGTATTATAGTAATAACGCAAAAATGGAGCGGCATTCCAAGCGTCCTTGTAATTCTGAAGAGTCGGTTCGTTCACAAAAAATGGATTAGAACCATTAATGATTTCATTAGCCGGAGAGAAGGACGTCATAAAAACCCAAACGAGAGGCGTTGCAAACACTACTCCAAGTATGACAATGACTGAGTAGTTTATAAATCGACTCATCTTCTCTCCTCCTTAATAATGAATTTTCCTATCTAAATATAGATAATTAAATGCTGTAATACTTAACATGACAACAATCAAAATGACCGTCAGCACAGCTGCCTTACCTAAGTCCCAGTTCGTAAACGCCACTTCGTAAATATGATAAAGCAGAAGGTTACTCGCATTATCCGGCCCGCCCTTTGTCATAATGTATAGATGGTCGACATTCTTAAACGAATTCGTAATCGCAACAATCATGACAAATAGCGTTGTCGGCATTAATAACGGAAACGTCACATGTCTAAACATCTGCCATGGTGAAGCCCCTTCCATAACGGCCGCTTCATACACATCACGTGGCAAGTTTTGCAGGCCAGCTAAGTAAAATATCATGAAAAATCCAGCGTCTTTCCAAATAATCATGATGATCATCGCGACCATGACAAAACCAGGATCCCCTAGCCAATTCGGGCCACTTGTCCCAAACATTTGTAGAAATTTATCTAATAGACCATACTGCGGGGTATAAATAAATAGCCAAATGTTCGCAACCGCAATAAGCGGAATGACGGTCGGATAAAAGAAAGACGTCCTAAGTAGCGCACTGCCTTTCATCCTCTTGTTTAGCCAAATCGCCAAATACATTGCCAAAAAGATACTCGTCGGAACCGTCCCGATCATAAACAGCAAATTATTTACCATCACTTTTGCGAAAATTTCATCCGTAAAAACTTCTTTGTACTGATCAAGACCAGAAAACTCAAGCCTCGTCATCGGCCCGCTATAAAAACTGAGCTGAAGCGACTTTAATGTTGGGTAAAAGGTAAATAGCGTTAGAAATATAAATGACGGTAGTAATAGCGTATACGCAAAGATATTTTCCTTAAAAAATAAATTTAACTTTTTCATAAAAAGTGGCCGAAACCTCCTCTCAGCCAAAAATTTGGAGAAGCCTGGAGCCCAGGCCTCTCACTTATTCCTGAAATGGTGCTAAAACTTCTTCTGCTTTCGATTGTGCGTCATTAAACGCTTCGTCCACCGTGCTCTGCCCCGTTAACACCGACTGAATCGCGTCGTTAAAGATCTTCTGAACCTCACCGTTTTGGTACGTCGCAAGCTCACTATCGGCATACTCTAACTGATCACGTGCCACTAACGCACTTGGAAATTCCTCAACATAAGAGCTTAACTCTTCAGTTTCATAAGCTGATTCGCGCGTTGCCACATAACCCGTTTCAATCGACCACTTCGCAACCTGCTCTGGTTTTGTTAAAAACTCAATAAACTTAATGGCCGCTTCACGATTCTTTTCTGGAATATCTTTAAACAAATAAATATTTCCTCCGCCAGTTGGTGATCCGTACTGCTCGTTTGCTGGTAAGAACGACACACCGAAATCAAACTCTGCGTTCGATTTAACGTTCGTTAAATTACCAGTCGTATGGTACATCATCGCTGTTTTCCCGCTTAAAAAGTCTGAAGGAACCGTCCCCCACTCAATAACTCCTTCAGGCATCACCTCGTGATCTTGACTTAAGCTAAGCCAGTACTCCATCGCTTCTTTAGAATGAGGTGCATCAAAGTAAACCTCTTTACCATCCTCAGACATAATATTTCCTTCTGTCTGAAGCGCAAGTGCCTGGAACATCCAGTACTGATAACCGGTACTTGGAATCTCGAGGCCCCACTGGTCATCCGTTGTTAACTTCTTACTATACTCAACTAGTTCATCCCAGTTCTCAGGAGGCTGCTCAGGATCAAGACCCGCTTCCTTGAACTTATCTTTGTTGTAGTAAAGAACGATTGTGCTTCGCTGGAACGGAATACTCCATACTTGATCGCCAACCTGTGAATTTGCCATAAACGCATCATAGTAATCATCGAAATAATCTTCACCAAAAAGTGGCGTCATCTCTTCTATCACGTCATTTTCAAGTAAGGTAAACAAATCAATTGAGAATAGAACCGCAAGCTCTGGTGGATTGCCACCTTGAACCGATGCCATTACCTGAGTCATCGTTTCAGAATAGCTTCCTCCAAAGTTCGCATTGACCTTTATATCTGGATTTTCCTCTTCAAAATCCGCAACCAATTCATCAACTAAATTCGCAATATCGCCACCAACCGCAACCGGGAAGTAAAAATCAATTTCCGTCACATCATCTGCAGAATCACTATTACAAGCAGCTAATACTAAACTTAAAAACAAAATCAATAAGACACTGAGCCATCGACGCATTTTGTTTCCCTCCTCAATAAACAAGCTTCACTAAACTATATGAACAAAAGACCTATTTTATTTGCAAAAAAATAGAGCTCTGTTAATCAGAACTCTTCAAATCTGCAATACTATTTAATATATATGTAGGTTTAATCTCCGACTGAGCCACATCCGCCCTCTTCGTAATCCCCGTTAACACTAAAACACTATTAACCCCATTTTCATTTCCCATTAAAATATCCGTCTCAAGACGATCGCCAATCATATAACATTGATTAGGGGGTAATTTTAGAACTTCTTCTGTGACATACTGCATCATGAGTCTTGAGGGCTTGCCAGCAATGTAATCAATTGTCTTCCCTGTCGCGCCTTCAATGGCACCAATCATTGCCTCGCAGTCAGGAATTTCACCTTCTTTAGTTGGACAAGTCCTGTCAGGATTCGTAGCTATAATTTTCGCTCCATTCTGGTAAGCCTCGTAAGCTTGTGATAGCTTTTCATAGTTGAATTCGTGGTCCCAGCCAATGACGACGTAATATGCTTCTCGAGGATTGTTAGTGATTTGAATTCCCTCTTCGGTTAACTCTTCAAAAAGAGGCTTTTCTCCAATAACAAGTGCTTTGCCAGGCTTTCCTTGGAGAAATTTTGCCGTAATAAAATTCGAGTTGATGACATCTTCAATCGTGCACTCAATCCCCATCTTGTTTAATTTCTCTACATAATCCGAGCGACGCGCGATGGACTTATTGGTTAAGAAAACGACCTTATGCCCCTGGGCTTTTAGCTCGTTGATCGTTTTGGCCGCGCCATCAATCGGCTCGTCATCTAAATAAACCGTCCCATCAAGATCAAATATGTACCCTTTCATACAGGCCTCAACTCCTCTTAATAGATTATGAGGAATTGAGACTTACTATGAATCTCCTTTTTGCATTCGCGAGCTTTCTATTTAAGTTAGCAGCTCCCCTATTTCGATTCAAATCGTTCCTATTTGTGTTCTCGTGCTCCCTATTTACACTTAGCGCTTCCCTATTTTCGTTGATGCTATCTTTAACGACCTTTCGCTCCGCTAATGACATTCACGTATGTTCCATCCAAAACAAAAAACTGACCGCCATTGCGATCAGTTTCCCATTTTACTCATTCACTTCGCTAAAGATTCACGCCGCTTTTTCCTTTTCAACAATAAATACTCCAAAGCACCTGTCCCGAAGAATACACCTATCAGGATGAGGAGAAAACCGAAAGCGTGGCTCAAGGTGACGGCTTCATTTAGGAAAATAGCGGACCCAACGATTGCGAATAAGGTATTCAAGTTTATGAAAATAGCACTCTCAGCAGGGCCGACTTTAGTTATGGAAAAGTTATACGTCATATGTCCGAAAGCAGTGGCTAGAACAGCACTGAATAAAAAGATGAGTGCAAGCTTCCAGTCTATAAGTCTCGTGATTTCAGATACATTTGAGCCAAAGCCTTGACTGATTATAAAAATAAATACTGAACCGAAGACCATCATATAACCTGTCGCAAGGCGAGGGTCAAAGGTCGGTTTCAGCTTACTGATCATCACAAAGCTAAAGCCTTGTACTAAAATCCCAAGGAAGACGAAAAAGTCACCTAGTGAAACGCCACCGAATCCTCCAGACCCAGCAACGTTCGCAACCACAACACCTGCAAAACCGATAAAAAACCCTAATACTCGAACCTTTGAGACACGTTGTCTCAATAACAAGACAGCCATCATCATCGTCACAAGCGGTGTTAGACCTAAAATCAAGCTCGCATTAACTCCAGTTGTCATATCGAACCCGACGGCAATAAAAATATGATGCAAAATAACATTAAAAATCGAAAGACCGAATATGACTAGCCATTCATGCTTCATCGGCCACCTCAAAATTCCCATGAACCAACAAGCAATAAGCACTGCAACGCCTGCTGTCATAATACGGAATGAGGTTAATAACATTGGATCAATTGCATCGACTAGAATTTTTAACGCTGAAACATTAAGCCCCCACATGAGCATAACGAGCAATAATAATACATAAATCTTAATCATGATTACACCCGATTTCTAAGTTGATTCTATTACTTTAACAAATCATGCTTAGTCAAACAAGAATAGTTAACGCTTATATTCAACAACACAAAAAACCACTGCTGAAAATTAATTTCAGCAGTGGTTTTTCCTTAAAAATTTTTAAGCAGTCACTTCAGAAGCCTTCTTTTTACTATTAAGAGACAGAATACCATCTACTAATAAGCAAATAAACGCAGCCCAATGTAAGACCATGCCTAAACCTGGAATTACACCAAGGGTACTAGCAACAATACCTACAACTGGTCCCCATACTGGTGCGTTTCTTTTCTTAGATAATACCAATGTAACAATATGATAAATTAACATGAATAATAGCGGCGTCCATAGAAGTGTTAAAATAAGTCCTCCACCAAAACCTGGAATACCTAAGAAAAATTCTAAACCTGAACCTATTAATTTTAATACACCTGCAACTACCATTTTTATCCCCCCTAGTTAAATATTGAATCAATAAGTATATATTACCATATTAATAATAAAAAACAACATTATTTTACAAATAATATTATTTTTATACATCTTATTACTCAAAATTAGCTATATCAGAAGCTATATTTTTAGTTTTTTGGGCATTTATATCTACATCTAATGAATGCACAAACTATATCAAGTTAAGAAAAAAAGCAAAGCGATGTTCGCCTTGCTTCATTAATTATAATTTATTATCAATCTCCGACGTATCCACATCTTCTCCGAACCATTCTTCGATCTTGCCTCTTGCTTTTGATTTTACATCATCATCTATATAACCCGTTACCTGATAGATGGCAGTAATTAAAATCGTGAGGTCATCCGTATAGCCAATTCCGACGAACGCATCAGGCAAGAGGTCAACTGGTAGTATGAAATAACCTAATGCACCAAGAATGGTCGCCTTTACCTTTTTCGGTATTTCAGGTTTTTGCAAGGTATAATATAACAAAAGTACCGCATATATCGCTGATGCTCCAGCCTTTTTCGCAACGCGGCGTACTTTATTCCAAAGCTTGTCCTCTGAATAATGCTCTTGATGTTGCTGTATATTTTGCTCGTTCAAGTGAGGCACCTCCGTTAGTTATTTCCATATGTCAATAGTGTTAATTTACCCCTTAAAAGGTATAGTTAAGCATATTTATTAATACTCATCCGCACTCTCAATATAAGCCTGCTCTTCTTCATCACTTAGCACACCTGTTGCATAGCCAATCGTCCCGCCTTTAAGGTCCCAAATGGCGTTGTGGTCATCGTCTGCTTGCGTGAAATCACCTGCAGCCCAGCGGTTAAGTATTGATTGGTAAACATCATAATGGCTTAAATTGTCTTTTGAAGCTTCAATCCCCTGCTGCAACCACTTAATCCGCTCATCTGTAATAAGATAAAATCCCCACTTTTCATCCGCTTCAACTTTTTGGTGTGACATTTCATGTATATAATCCTGTACTTGGGTATCATCTAATGCTTTGGCTTCAAGATCATCACCAAACGGATTTAGGTTCTCAGCATTTTCAGCATTCTCAAACTTTTCCTCTGACAACTCAGTCACCTTTTTCTCCTCTTCTTTTTCATCAGACTGTTTATCTTCTGCCTCCGGTTCCTTAGGATCATCTGCCATTTGCTCATCAAGTACATAACCGACTCCAAAGAAAAGTCCGACTCCAAGCCCCAGTACGACTACGGTTCCGATAAGCCATTTCAAGACTGTCTTCAAGCAAAATTCCCCCTTACTTTACCTATTATTACTTTACCATAATTTTACTAGTAATGACAGATTATCACTAGTACAGGTGAGACTTTATGATTAGGTTTGTCCACAAATCCCTTAATATTAAAACTGACCCGCCAATAAGCAGGTCAGTGATTCTTCCTAATAATAAACTTCCTCTGGTAGCTTAAAAAGCACATCGTATATTCCTCAATCCTCGTTTCAGTCTGCACATCCTGATATAAATTTCTCATATGCTCATCAATCCTAAAGTTCTCAGCAATAAGAGTATCTATCATGAGCTTTAATTGTTTTTGGTTATTTAGAATTTCATTGGTAAGTGAACAAGTACGGAAGAATTTTTGAAGAAGGTTAAATTTCCAAATGGTTAATCTGTGGTGTCCCTGTTTTGGTAAGATTGCTTTTTCATATAAAATGTCTTTTACTTCAGTTGGAATGACTTGGCTAGATGCGATTCGTTCGACAAGACTTCTTGCCCCAACCATCACAGAAAGCTTTTCGATATGACTTGGGATGTTACGATGAACCAAATATTTTTTCAAATCACTTGGCCTATAGTATTTATCATCCGAAAGCTCCGCACATATGTCCTCCAGCGTATAATCAAATTTATTCATAAGTTTCTTAATAATCGTGTGTTTAAACAACCATTTAGTTGAGTACTTTTCCACAGTTAGACCTATACGAAGTAAGTAGATAAGCCTGTCACGTTCACCTTTTTCTGGGTATACCTCACACATCACTTTTCGATCCGGGTCTAACAATTGTAATGCTTTGTGATATCTAAAGTTTTCAAGTAGATGCATCTGCTTATTCGAATCCAGCTCTACCTTTAATAAAACATCGCCAAACCTTTTGTTAAAACCCTCAACCAATTGCCGGGCATCCCTCTCTCCCATTTTCTCTTGATACAGCGAACTAATTTGCTTTACCTGCAAGACAACTCTAGATGCCATTCGCTTCACCCCTAATCTAGTTTATGACACCACTAGCCTGTCTCATTATCAACTTTTACCATTTAATCAAACGTTTGTTTGAAACTGTTTTGTAAACTAATTGTAATATTTGTATTGAATTATCCAATATTAACAAGTAAAATAAAGTCAGAATAGACGCACAATTAGGGGAGAAACTAATATGAGAAAGTTAGGATTTATTCTTATTTTATCTATTGCCCTAGGCTTCGGTTACGGGATCATTCAATCTCAGGCAGACGACCACCAAGACATTATAGATCGTTTTTACAGCAATGAGGTGTCACTATCCGAACGAATGGCATATGAACTGCACGTCATTGTAGACAGTATGCTGTGTGATTGTACAAATGAACTCGGTTATGCTCTACCAACTGGAGAGGGAATTAAGCTTGCGGTGAACCGTCGCATTACATTTCTTGATGCTTCTAAAGAAGAAAAAAATCAGTTAAAGCAGCTCGTTGAAAATTACGTTTCATTACCGGAAAATAGCCTTAGCATATGGGAATCCCGTATTGATTCAATTAAAGAAGAACTCGAAAAAGAGAAGGCCAAAGATAAACGTGATCAAAACAAAATTGACGAACTAGAATCTGACCTTACTCGATATCAAGACATTTACAATAGTAATAAACAAACATTAAAAGTCGAGATTTTAGAGATACATAATTTAATAGAAAAAATCGACGACAGAATGAATGGATCTTATTTTGAAGATGAACATGACCGAAAAGGGATTGATACATAAAGCATTTGCGCTAAGGCGTAAGTGCTTTTTATTTACTCCAGCTCAAACAAACGTTTGATTGAAACGACACCCTTCATCACCCTCTCCTTCTTTTCTACCAAAATATTAAAAATAATCAATTAATTATAGTAAATTCCTTCCACTTATTCTACAATAGTAGACAAGTACATAGTTAAAGGATGAAACAGATGCAGAACTACTTCTTTCGATTTTTCACAGATCTAGACGACCATATTTTTCGAATTAAACGTGCAGAAGACATTGAAAAAGTCTGGAAAGTTAGTCTATTACTCTTTCTTTCTACCATCATAATATACGTATGGATGGCATGGCTCGGAATGGGTACGAACCCGATTTCAAGCGTATTTATGTCCGTGTCTGAAAGTAACTATAATGCATTGAAACTTTACTTCATAGCAGGTCGTGCTGTATTTGCCGTGCTCTTAGCAGCACTAATCCTCTATCTCACAAGCTATTATTTTTATTTATTTACAAAAATTCGCTACAAAAAGCTTGTGATCATGCAACAGGTCGTCCTAATCATGATGCTATTTGAGCGTTTATTATGGATTCCATTATTCGTTTATTTAGGACTTGATTGGTATGTGTCACCTTTTTCACTAGGAGTTATCGCGTCCTATATAATCGACCTGGAATGGTTCATCTATTTCTTTGGCGCTGTGTCGATCATACAGTTGTGGATTATCGGATTCCAAGCCAAGTATTTATCAAATCTAACCGACATGAAACGCTGGAAAGTTTGGTTAATGGTCATTCTTTGGCACTTTTTCGTATACTGCATCGTTGCAACCCTAAGTTTATTTGACGTCGAACTTATTGAATGGTGGTTAAGCTCATGAAGAAAAGACGGAACCTCATATTTTTAACCCTATTTATATTAGTTAACTTTTTACTTATTTATTTGGATGACGATTGGACAGTAGATCGTATTACATATGTTGATGAGTGGGCGAACACACGCGTGATGGACGTTCGTGAGAATCTCGTTCAAGATGGCATTCTTACTCATACTGATCAAAACCGCATTTATTTTGATAAACAACAAGGAAACTTTCAATCTTTTATGGTTGAAAAAGGGGATGCGGTGACTGCGGGCGATCCGCTGTATACATATTCTGTCACTGATTACAACCAAACGTATCGCACGCTAACGAATGAAATTGACCGACTTGAAGACGAAGTGGATGCAATAGAGGCAATTATCTCTGAGATTGAACGTTATAGTTTTCCGCTTCAAGATGACTCAATTGAGATTTCGATTAATGACGGTGAACACGAGCTAAACATCCCTGCCCAAGGTCAGCTAGAAACTGAGTTTCAATTACAACAGTTCGTGCTGCAAAAGGAATCTGAGCTTGCGGAGAAAGAAGCTCAGATTGATAGTTTGGAAAACCAGTTGGATGATCTCGAATCAACTGGCGATACCATTACAGTCGAAAGTCCAGCGGATGGAATAGTTAGTCAGCTATCAGCGTCACTCGATGACCCGCTCATGACAATTAGCAGCAGGGAACTTCACGCTTATGGCGAGCTAACTGAGGAGCAGCGTCAGTTTGTTGAGGAAGAAATGTCAGCTGATGTTATGACCGAAACCCCACTTGGCGACATTCCAGGAACTGTAACTGATATCAGTGATGTACCTGAGGATGGAAAACTTGAGGATAAAAGTGTTTATCCACTTGAGATTACGTTTAATGAAGAAATTGAAGGCGACATGCTGAAGCCTGGCTATCACGTTGGACTTGATATCACACTAAAAGAATCACTCGAAGCTGTCGTATTAAAGGACGATCATATTTTTGATAATATCATTTGGAAAATGACAGCGGAAGGCACCTTAAAAAAATCTGTCGTGACAACTGGTATCGAGCAGCACGGCTGGATTGAAGTCGTAGAAGGCGCAACGACTGAAGATCGCGTCGCTTATGATCCAGAAAAACGTTTCCGAGACGAAACAACATTTATTACCGCATTAGACCTTCCTGCCCTAACATGGTACGTCATGAATCCCAAGGAAGTTGAGTGGGAACGCTATCTACTCATGGGTCTTGGGGTAAGATAAAAGCTGTTCAACGCGTTGAACAGCTTTTATTAATTATATTCATCTTCGTCAAACAAACTAAGTTGACCCGCGTTTACTTGAGCTTGTTTATAAGCTTTACCTTCTCTTATTCTATTAACAAAGGCCACTCCTTTTTCTCTAAAAGAAGATAATGTATTCGGATGAGCATCTGGATGTAATCTATGAATATACCAATATTGATTAATTGAATCCCATTCCAAATAAACGCTTAATTCTGTTTTGGATAATCGGTCTAACAATTTAATAATTTTTCTTCTTACAGCCTTTTTAACATCCCCTCCAATTATTTGAAACACATTTGGAATGCTACAATACAAATCATCTATTACTTCATCAACTGTAAAATTCGATTTACCTTCTAATGAATATTTAAGTATTATTGCTATTAAATCTGGCGCTATATTTTCCAGGGGCGTATCCTTATCATATTTTATAAGCGAAATAAAAGATTTATAGATTAATGGCGACTTAAAAACATTATTAATCTCATTATCAATAATACGGATATGTTTAATTTGAATATTTGAGGTATCCACTGCTAAAACTGGAAAAGAGTAATTTTGTTCTTCTAGAAAGGAAATAACATTTTCTGAACTGTGATTGTTAATCCCTATAATTGTCTGTAATTTGTGCTCTTCTGAATTAAAACTATTTAAACCACCAAATTTTACAAGTTCACTACTACTAACGTTTTTGTATTTTTCTAATTGATCAGTTTCTAAATTACTAGCTTTATTCCCTTTTAGTTCGAACCCTAGTGAGTATTCCTTTAATTTGTTTGATATTATTAAATCATATTTTATAGTACCTACGGAAGTATCAATATTCCTATCAATGGAAATTAAATTGTAACCATGCTTTGTGAATACATTTTCTATCCCATCAAGTTCCTCTTCTAAACACATACATACTAAGATATTTATTAAATCAAGTTCATTATATTGTGAATATGTCATGATTTTTACCTCCTTTTATAGAGGATGTTGCATCTATTGATTGATGAATATTTGTGATTAATCTAGCCACTGAATTACCACAAGAACTTTTAGGGAGGATGACTTTAATGGTTGAACTAGTAATCTCAAAATGTATTTGTTTCCCAAAATTTCCTAGATGCAAGTCAACAGCAGATACATAACAATAATTTTCGGAGCGCCAGTCAGGTATCCCCCACAACTGAAAAGGTTTCTTTCCTGAGAACAATGTTTCAACTAGTTTATATATATTAATATTTTTGCGATTTAAATTAATAGTTATCGGTGCTCCAGAAATTTTATAACTATCCAAATCATAATTAAATGAGAAATTATCTTCAATTAAGTTAACGGAATTTTCGTATTCTTCTAATACATTATGTGTTAAAAATAGATGCTTACTAAACGATGTTCCTCTACCAGTAATTTTACCTGCATAAGTAATATCATCAATAATATAGTTATCAGAATCCTCATCAGAATAGTTTAAAATACTTATTTTGTTTAGACCTGCAGCCATTCTTAATTCTGAATGAGTTAAAGCTTGGAGCATTTCTTTAACATATAATCTTCTAATGTCTAGCTTTAAAGTATCTTGATTTTCAAATAAGAGTTTATCTCTTTCCTCTCTATTTAATAGCTCTGTAAATGACATTCCTATTCCATAAATTTCGCCATATTTAACAAGGTCTTTCAGAAAAGGTATCGGAAGCCAAACGCTATCCATATTTTTTTGTTTTAAAAGTATACTATGGAACAAATCACTATGTTCAGCTTTAATTGCTGTGTGAATCACCCAAAATCTCGGATTCATAACATCTATAAATAAGTGTCCATCTCTAAAATTTACACTTAAAAGATTTTCATCTTCTGTTTCAATCACTTTATAATTATATTTTTCTGGGTTAATATCTAAATTTTTCAAAAAATTAAAAACTAAATCATGGTTATTTTTTTGTTCACGAGGTATATGTCCTTCTACAATATAAGTCTTTAATTGATTAGTTGCATTTTTAAATTCTTTTTTATACCTATCATGATTCTTATATAGCAAATCATCAAAAAAGGAAATCATTTGATTTCTATTTTTTATCATTTTTGTCCTCCCTTCTAATACATATATTATTAACATCCATGAGTTAATTTTATACGAACAAAGGTTCTTCGTCCATAAAATTGCAAGAATATTTTTCCATATAATGTAGAACAGGTTCATACAACCTAAATTTTACAGTTACAACCCTATATATCCTAAAAAATCAATTTATTAAATATTTATTTTTCATATTATAAACTGAGCTACATAATGAATAGAATTTCGTAACCAAATCTTTTACAGTACTAGAACTATTCATATTAATAAAAGCACCAACCTTTATGGCTGGTGCTGTTTTATCTCGGGATTACTTCCCTTCATTCTCACTATAATAAAACTTAGCTGTAATGGTTCCATCTTCATTCTCAGTAATATCCGTTACGTGGATACCGCTATTTGCTGGCGTATCACTATTGCCTTTCCAGAAATAGTAGGAACCAGTGTGGACATTTTTAGATACTGGTGTGATTTGATCGCCTGTCTGGAAGAAGTCCGCTTCGTCACCGCGGTTTACGTATTTTTCTAAATCATATTCTCCGTCAGCTTGTAAAACCGATAAACCGTAATGTTTAACGTCTCCTTCTTGATTAGATTGGAAACGCTTGTTCATCCAGTTTTCAGCATTGTTAGGACGTCCGACATTAGCGATGATGTTTTCATCGACATGCCATGCCACAAGTCCGTGCGCATTTTCACCTAGACGGCTTAGACCTTTATTAAATCCTTCTTGCTGTAGGTTTTCAAATAAGAAATACTCAGATCCATCAGAACCTGGAACTTCCATCTTCACAACATCTTGTGAGCTGTTGGATGGCTCTAATGTCAATTCTTGAACGCCATCTTCAGGCGCGACTTCGATTGGATCTAACCAACCAAGCTTCATTTTAGAATAAGGATCAAAGTTCGTTGGCGAGTTACCAGAGTATTGTGAGGCGTTTGGATAACGCATCCAAGAACCGCCAGCCATCATTGAGAAGTTTCCTACACCTTCAGATGAATAGTCAGTATCATAGAAATCAGGTAAACCTAATGCATGGCCAAATTCGTGAGCATATACACCCGTTTGTGCAGGGTAAGGACCTTCTTCAAGCTCTTCTTTATACTCACCTGTTTCCATGTCATAACCTGCCACGTTACCGCCAATACCTGGCTGAATATTATAGTTATTCACGACTACTCCATCATAAGTCATGTCTTCTTCAATCGTTTTAGCAATCCACTCATCCATTGTTAACCCTTCGTACTCTGCAGCGGTTTGCCCTGTTTCGTAGTACTTACCATAATATAGAGCACTGAGTAAGCTCCACTTATGAGACCAGAATTGTGCAGGGTCACGGCTGAATTCAGCACCTGTACCTTCATGGATGACGAAGACGTTCGGTACTTCCCCGTTTTCAGCATAAGCTGAGAAGTCCACTTGCTCATCCGCTGCTTTTAATAAATCACGGATAAACTCTCCAGTTTTCGCATCGCCATTCACGTTACCATGTACATAATCGCCCTCTTGGTCTAAATAGTAAGAAGCTCCTTTAGGTAGCTCCACCCATTCAAACGCAGTATCTTCATTACGAACTAAGTCTACTTTTCCGTAACTCGATTCGTTGTAAACATTTTGCATTGTGCGATCAGTCGGCGCTGGTTTTCCATTATACTCAGCATACTTACTGAACACATCTAATTCATAAGGATTGTACTCAGTACCAAAAATTAAATCCTCATAGTAATCTGCAGGAACTTGTCCCTCCATGTCACCGACAGGCTCATCCCCATCTTTGTATTTTGCTAAAATAACGAGTACCGGAACATCACCTTCGACAGGCTGTTCGCCTACCTTATCACCTGCTGGTTCTTCAAATTTTGTGCCGTTGTTTTTCTTCTCGGCAATTTTCTCAGCAGGATCAGATTTTGACAAGTCTTTGCCTAATTCTTTAGCTTTCTCAGCCATATCTGGTGCTGCATTGACGTAATCAGCTAAAGTTAATTGATAGTCTTGCTGTAGATCTTGTCCCGCTAAGTCTTTTGGTGCTCCCGCTCCAGCTAGTGCCACACTACCAACTAAGGTCGCAGACAAAGCTAGATTTGTTAGACGCTTTTTCAAATAAACTCCCCCTAAAAAATAAGTTATAATTAATATATTAAAATATTTCGAAAATAAAAATAATAGGGAAAAAGGATTAATTTCGATAAACGTATCAGGACTATAGTCACATGTATGGTTGTACTGTCATAAAGACAATACCTCGATTCATGCGGACAGTTTGCGCTTTGATGCGGACAACTCGAACCAAAATATGAACAGTTCTCCCGAGAATATAAACAATTTCTCGCAGAATACGGACAGTTTTAGCAATAATGCAGACAGTTTCCGCTAGAATACAAACAGTTTTACCAAGAATGCGGACAGTTTCTCCATGAATACGAACAGTTCTCATGGAATTGCGAACAAATCTACTCACATGTTCAAGCTGCCAGCCCAACCACCCACCTTAATCGATTAATAAAATAAAACAAATCATGAATACTATATATAAGACTCTAAAAAGTTAGGTGATTCTGGTGATGCAAGACCGGGTATTATATAGTTCATTTGAAAACTCCAAAGAGAAGGATATGACGTTTGAGCAGGTGTTTGAGCGGATTTTGAGATTCATGCGGCTTAACCCTAACGGGAACTATAAGCTCATCATTGGGACGGATTCACAGGTACACTATGACTATACGTCGTTCATTACAGGCATTGTCATCCAGTGCGAAGGTAAAGGTGTGTGGGCGTGCCTTCAAAAGAATAAAATTCCCCGAAAGATCACAAACCTTCATCAAAAGATCTCCTATGAAACTTCATTCTCAGAGGCGGTTTTTGCCATGTTTACTCAAGAACGGAAAGATGCCATGTACGAAATTGTTCTGCCTTATGTCGAGCGCGGGGCAAGTTTTACAATTGAGGGGCATATCGATATTGGCTCAGGTCCCCGTAACAAGACGAGAGTGTTCATCAATGAAATGATTGCCCGTATTCAGTCGATGGGTGCAGAGCCCAAGATTAAACCAGAAGCGTTTGTTGCAAGCAGTTATGCGAATCGATATACGAAATAATAACTACATAAATTGAATCAAACGTTTGTTTGAATTCTAACCTGTTTTGAAAATCTCACTTTTTTCCTATCTTTAATCCTCCCTCCACCATATTACCGAAAAGTTCTACTCATAATGACCTAACTTTTCGTGTTATTCTCCGAAATTTTGACAAATAAAATAGCCCTAAAGCCTGTATTTGTGCGTTATTCCTCCATTTGACAACAAATTTTCCAAATGTTAAATTAATTCTGAATTTATATTTCACTTATTGCATAAAGGTGGTGAAATATTTTTTTATCTAGTTATGTAAGCGCTTCAACTTATATCCCCTATCCCCCTTTTCCAACATTATATTTTCACCAAGATACGACTAAAAATCTATTAATCTAGGAGGTTTGATAATGAACAAACGTTCCAAAACGATTTCGATTGCGATGGCGACGGTGCTTGGAACAAGTCTACTCATTCCGGCAGCTAACTACGCATCCGCCGATCCATCACCTACGATGGAAGACCGAGATCATAAGAAGAATCATGAAAATGTGCACCCGACCTTCACATGGGACGAGCCGGGGCCGACATCACCAGTTCTTCATCCTGGGTCTGCTACAGGTGCTGGAATGGTTAAGCAGCCGCTTGAAGACCTCGATCCCATTCTTGAAGGCATGATTGATGACCAAGTTATGCCAGGCGCTGTCGCGTTTGTCGCAAGGCGCGGTCATATCGTAAAGCACGATGCTTACGGATACGCTTACCAGTACACAGATGACAGTTTTACTGAAGCTGATAATCCGGTGGAAATGCAGAAGGACACGATTTTCGACCTAGCTTCCATTAGTAAAATTTTTACGACAACTGCTGCGATGAAGTTATATGAAGAAGGTTTATTTGAACTCGATGATCCAGTTGCCAAACACCTACCTAGTTTTGCGACAAATGGTAAAGAAGATGTGACGATCAAACAGTTAATGACTCATACATCAGGTTTCCCGGCATGGATTCCACTTTACACTCAAGGTGACTCGCGTGAAGAAAGGCTTCAAATCGTGCTCGAGTATCCACTTTCTAATGAGCCAGGCGAGTCTTATACGTATAGCGATTTAAACATGATTACACTAGGCGTTCTAGTTGAAGAACTATCTGGCCAGCGTTTAGATGAGTTTGTAAAGGAAAATCTAACAGAGCCACTCGACATGGAGGATACGATGTACAACCCACCAGAGTCACTTAAACATCGAATCGCTGCAACAGAGTATCAACCATACATTGATCGAGGAATCGTTTGGGGAGAAGTGCATGACGAAAATGCATGGTCACTTGATGGTGTTGCTGGACATGCTGGCGTCTTCTCAACTGCTTCCGACCTTGCAAAATTTGCGCACATGTTTGTAAACGATGGCCGTTATGGCGGTAAACAAATTTTGAAAAAAGATACGATTGAACTGTTAACCGAAAACCAAATCCCGCAGTTCCCTGGTGATGACCATGGACTTGGCTGGGAGCTTGGACAAGGTTGGTACATGGATGCTTTATCTGAAGGAAACACTTTAGGACATACTGGTTATACCGGCACGTCGATTGCGATTAACCAGAACAACGACACAATCGCGATTCTACTTACGAACCGCGTGCATCCAACTCGAAACACAGTTTCAACGAATGGAGCAAGACGAGCACTAGCTAGACAAGTTGCTGATTCAATTCCATTATCTATTCCTGACGGCGAGGCGTGGTTCTCAGGTTATGGCGATCAACTGAACCATTCATTAACGGCTGAAGTGGACGCACCAGCGACTCTTAAATTTAACACTTGGCATCGCATAGAGGCTGACTATGACTTTGGTTACGTCGAAGCCTCATCAGATGGCGAAAACTGGACTGAGCTTAAAACGTTTACTGGCAGCAGTATGGACTGGGAACAACAGTCAGTTGACCTCCCTGAAGACACACAGTACATCCGCTTCCGCTATGACACAGACAGTTACGTAAACCATCGAGGTTGGTACGTCGATCAGGTAAAAGTCGAAACGGCAGACGGTGAAGTGCTCGAGCCTGAACTAACTGGTTGGACTGAGCGCGGATATTAATCAGTGAACTACGAGGTTTTCGGTAAGTTTTATTGATTTATCGGCAGGTTTTTTCGTTTTATCGACAAGTTTTTCTATTTTATCGGCAAGTTTAGCTTCTTCACCCGCAGGTTCAGAACGATATACGGCCTGTTTATAGGAATATACGGCCCCTTTTTGAAAATTAACGGCCAGTTTTAAGAAACTTACGGCCCGTTTTTCAAATTTATCGGCCCCTTTTCAAAATTTTTCGGCCCGTTTCTGAGAATTTACGGCCTGTTTCACCAAAATCTATTTAAGGTGGTGCTTTTATAATGAAAAAAATGACGATGATGGTGCTTACGCTAATGCTCATCGTATCTCAGCTTCTCATGACAACTCCTAACCAAACAGTCTCAGCTGAGGAGTACACGCAGAAGGATCTCATCCTTCTGCAAAATGTCCCTCAAGTGGAGCCAGATACGGAGAACATTAAGCTTGATGCGCTAAACGTATACGAAGAAGGTCATTTCACGATGGCATCAGACGTGAGCTGGTCCTCTACTAATAAAAACGTTGCGACGGTAGATGATCAAGGGAATGTCGAATTGACTGGTCAGCGCGGTCGCACGTTCATCACAGCAACTGACGGTGAGTTTGAGGACCGCATCGCAGTCGATTACAAGGTCGATCCGCAAAAAGGTAAGGCAGAGTCAAAAGTCAACATTATTAAAGAAACTGGCGAACGCTATGACCTAATCGAGCACGCGCTTTCGAATTTAACGATCGAAGAAAAAGTTGGACAGATGCTCATGCCGGATTTCCGTAAATGGAACGGCGAGAACGTGACTGAAATGCTACCTGAAATTGAACACCTTGTTAAAGATTATCATCTAGGCGGCGTGATTTTATTCAGAGAAAACGTTGTGACGACTGAACAGACGACGCGCCTTGTGAATGATTATCAAGAGGCGGCTGAAAAGTTCGGATTACTCATGACGATCGACCAAGAAGGCGGTATTGTCACTCGCCTTCAATCAGGTACGGACATGCCAGGTAACATGGCACTTGGTGCGACACGCTCGACCGACATTTCCTATAACGTCGGAAAGGCAATAGGTGAAGAGCTTTCGGCACTGGGTATTAATACGAACTTCGCACCTGTACTCGATGTCAACAATAACCCAGACAACCCGGTCATCGGCGTTCGCTCATTCGGTGAAGATCCGGATCTCGTTGCCGACATGGGAATCGCCTACACGAAAGGACTTCAATCGACAGGTGTTGCCGCAACAGCTAAGCACTTCCCAGGTCACGGAGATACTGACGTGGACTCGCACCTCGGTTTACCTGAAGTGCCGCATGACAAAGAACGCCTTAAAGAAGTCGAACTTTACCCATTCCAGCAGGCAATGGATGCAGGAATCGACATGATCATGACAGCCCATGTCACGTTCCCGAAAATTGACGACACGAAAGTCATTTCGAAAAAGACAGGTGAAGAAATCGCCCTACCTGCAACGCTTTCTCATAAAGTTTTAACCGAGCTGATGCGTGAAGAAATGGGATTTGATGGCGTTATTACAACAGATGCCCTCAACATGAACGCCATCACGGATCACTTCGGTTCAGTAGATGCTGTTATCCGCGCCGTTAAGGCAGGCTCTGATATCGTGCTTATGCCGGTAGGTTTAGAAGAAGTCAGAAACGGCCTACTAACCGCGATTGAAGAAGGCGAAATCACTGAAGAACGCATCGAGGCATCCGTGGAGCGTATTTTAACGCTTAAACTAGAACGCGGCATTATTAAACAAGAAAGCCCGCAGCCATTAGATGAAAAAATTGCAAACGCTCTTGACGTAGTCGGATCAGATGAACACAAAGCTGTTGAAGCTGAGGCTGCCGCTAAATCAATCACATTAGTGAAAAACGACGAGGTCCTACCTCTTGTCTCAAATGATGATGACCAAATCGTTGTTGTCGGAAACTCGTACATCTCAGACCTTGGTGATGCCATTAAAGCGTACCACGACCAAACAACCGTCATTCAGTCGTCTGGTAACTTAACGGACGCGCAGCTCGAACAAATCCGTAACGCAGATGCGGTGATCGTCGGCTCCTACACTTACAACGTCTGGACTCGTTCGCCTGACCATCCGCAAATGCAGATGATTAATACGATTATTGATGAGACCGACAGCCCAGTTGTTGGCGTTGGAATCCGCAATCCGTACGACATTAGCGCGTATCCAGAAATTGATGCGTTCATCGCGCAGTATGGCTTTAGAGATGCTAGCTTCAAAGCGACAGCCGATACAATTTTTGGACAGAACAATCCAACTGGTGTCTTACCAGTTACCATTCCAAACGCAAGTGGCGAAAGCACGCTTTACGAATTCGGTTACGGTTTAAGTTACTAGTTAGAAAAGCACAAAAGCCCGTTTAACCACGCAGTGCGCCGACTAACTACGGCCGCGTCCTGCGGCCAACGTCGGCACTAGAACGTCCAGTTCGTCGCTGGACCGACTAAACTGAGATAAAGGAAACACGGTGAGCGAAGCGAGTCGATGTTGACTTATCGTAGGTTTAGACGGGAAATCACCCAGTGGTTGGGTGCATTGTGCTAGACATAACAAGCCAGGGTGAGCTCTGGCTTGCCTAAATAAATAAAGGTTGAGGAGGAATTTTTCATGAAAAAATGGCTCATTTCGTTAACAGCTTTAGTCTTAGTATTCACATCGTTCTCGATGGTGTTCGCTGACCATGACAACGGCAAAGGAAAAGGTCATCAGAATAAGCTCGAACTAGGGGTTGAAGTCCTTTTAAATGAACGTGCAGATTTAATCGAAGGTAAAAACGTCGGGCTAATCACCAACCCAACTGGCGTTGACAAGGAACTAAACAGCGTGGTGGATTTACTCCACAATGATCCAGACACCAACTTAACCGCGCTATATGGACCTGAGCACGGCGTACGAGGAAGCGCTCAGGCCGGGGAATACGTTGAGTTTTATATTGATGAAAAAACAGGCCTGCCTGTTTACAGCTTATATGGCAAAACACGCAAACCAACACCTGAAATGTTAGAAGGCATCGACACGCTTCTATTCGACATTCAAGATGTTGGAACGCGTTTCTACACGTATATTTACACGATGGCTTACGCAATGGAAGCCGCTGCTGAAAACGACATCGAATTTATCGTGTTAGACCGCCCGAACCCAATTAGCGGTACAAAAGTTGAAGGTCCAGTACTAGAATCTGAATACAAATCATTCGTTGGAAACTATGAAATTCCACTTCGCCACGGCATGACAGTAGGCGAACTTGCGAAACTATTTAACGAAGAATTTGACATTGGCGCAGACTTAACTGTTGTTGAAATGAACGGCTGGAAGCGCAATATGTATTACGAAGATACAGGACTTGAGTTCGTGTTACCATCACCAAACATGCCAACAACAGACACAGCACTCGTTTATCCTGGTGCAGCTCTAATTGAAGGCACTAACGTTTCGGAAGGCCGAGGCACAACGAAGCCATTCCAGTTACTCGGTGCACCATTTATTAATGCAAGCAATCTCGCAGCGCATTTGAACGAAAAAGAGATTCCAGGAGTTAAGTTCCGCGCAGCATCATTCACACCAATGTTCTCAAAACATGCTGGCGACTTATCACACGGCGTTGAAATTCACATGACGCACAAGCAATCATTCGCGCCTGTCACAACTGGACTTCACATCGTCAAAGCGATTCACGATCTGTATCCAGAAGACTTCCAGTTCCGTGCTGAGAACAGCGCAGGCATCTCGTTCTTCGATAACCTAATCGGAAACGGATGGGTTCGCGAGGCTATTGAAAACGGTGAATCCGTTGAAGACATTCAAGCCCAGTGGCAAGAAGGACTTAACGAGTTTAAAGAAGTCCGCGAACAATATTTACTATATTAATAGAATGGAGACGAATCCGCTGTTGGCGGATTCGTCTTTATGTATTCTACTAAATAAGGTATAAAAACTAGAGCAACCGAAATTGGGACGCGTCCAACAGCAATAGAAACGAGCTCAACCGACATTGGGAAGCTCCGAACCGCAATTGGGACGGCCTCAATCGACATTGGGACAATCCCAACACCAATAGAAATGAGCTCTATCTACATAAGGATGTCTCAATCAGTATGAACTACATTCATAAGACCTTTCAAAAACTCTCCAAAATTAGTATAATGAAACTCATTAATGGCAAAGGATGATCCCATGACTAGACAGAAACTAGAACAACAAGTGGAGCGACACACCATGCAACTTTTAATAGAAAAAGGGTATGCCAGCCCCATTGATTTACTTATCAAAATGGACAGGCTAAAACCTAAACAGGTTGACGATTGGCGCAGAAAAAGAACCCCTTTTCTAGAACGTGCCATGGCTGTTAATTTAAATAAGCTAAATTTTATTTTAAGCACATTAAAACGAGTCGCCAAAGCCCATAACCTTAAACCTAAACAGACAAACTATCAGTCCTGGGGTAAGGGAGCCAAACAGACACTTCAATTCTCAAAATCAGGACAAGTACAAGTTGAGAAGTTATATTCAACACATTATGTTAGATTGTAGGTGAAATCTATGGCAAACAAACTTAAAATATCTGAGTTAAAAAGTCATTTAAATGAGCTCAATCAGAAAGAATTAATTAATCTGATCACAGAACTTCAAAAATATAGCAAAGATGCTGAAACCTATCTATCCGTCAAGTTCTTAGGTGAAGCCGCTATCCAAGAACAACATAAACAGGCTAAAAAGGAGATTCTAGATGAGTTCTTTCCTCAAAAAGGTTTTGGTAAATTACGTTTAACTAACGCCAAAAAAGCCATCACTAATTTTAAGAAATTGACTCAGGACCTATATTTAACTACAGACCTCATGATTTACTACGTCGAAGTTGGAACAGAGTTTACGAATACGTATGGGGATATCGATTTACGTTTTTATAACAGTTTATTATCAATGTACGAAAAAGCGATACAAGAATGCGAAAGGGACCGTGCATTATACGAGAACTTCAAGAACCGACTCTCAACAATCGTTCACGAAGCAAGCGGAATCGGCTGGGGCTATCATGATGAATTAGAAGATTTGTTTTACTCAAATAAATATGAACTGGAGGAAGAACATGAAAATTAACTTCACGAAAAAGCAGTATAAACAATTACTAGATTTGGCCTTTTTAGGTGAGTTCTTTGGGAATGGGACAAGAATGCCTGATGAACGTGATAAGGCAATACATGACATCTATCAATATGTTCTATCTTTCGCTGATCGGTTTCAAATGGATGATTTAATAGAATACGAGGGAAAATTTGACGAATATATGCCCACGAGGGAATTTGAAGAGCAACTTGAAGAATATATTAATAAATATGATAACGATTCCTTTTGGGAAGAACTACCGGCAAAACTTGCGAAAAGAGATATCGACCGATCTGGGGAAACCTTTGAAAATGGTGATGACTATATGAGAAGACTCTTTGAAATTGAAGCAAAGTACGAGGAAGAGTTTGAAAAGCATGGTATAAATCGATTATATATTAAGGAAAAGTGACCTTTAAGTGGAAGGTCACTTTTTTTATATAAAAATTCAACCGATATTGGTGCGACCTTAACTGCAATAGAGACGTTCTCAATCGACATTGGGACGCGTCCAACAGCAATAGAAACGAGCTCTATCTACATTGGGATGACCTGAACTGCAATAGAAACGACCTCAACATACATTGGGAAGCCTCGAACCGTAATAGAAATGAGCTCAACCGCAATTGGGAAGCAATTTATATTAATAGTAATGAGTTTTAGCAAAATAGGACATCCCCTCTCAAATTATTCCGAAAAATACGAATAATCAATTGAAGACGCTCTTAAAATTAAATATAATGAGAAACAGGCTTTCCTTTGAAAGCGTTTTCTCAAATTACATCTAGGGAGGGGAATTTATGTTAAAGGGATTAACGTCTTTCTTTAATCGTATTGTCCAGCGCTATTTGCCGGACGCGTTTTTATTCGCTATTATTTTAACGTTTATTGTGTACTTGCTTGGGATCCTGTTCACGAGCAGTGGGCCATCTCAAATGGTGGAGCATTGGGGAACTGGTTTCTGGGACCTCTTAGCCTTTGCCATGCAGATGTCGCTCATTGTTGTGACGGGGTATATTCTCGCAAACAGCCCGCCTGTTAAACGGTTTCTCGAGCGCATTAGTACGCTTGCGAACACGCCGGGTCAGGCGATTCTGCTTGTAACGATTGTTGCGTCGATTGCGTGCTTAATCAACTATGGTTTCGGACTTGTTGTTGGTGCTCTTCTTGCCTTGCACGTGGCAAAACGGATTCCATCAGTGGACTACCGTCTACTCATTGCCTCTGCTTACAGCGGGTTCCTATTATGGCACGGCGGGATGTCTGGCTCGATTCCACTAACCATCGCAACAGACAACCACTTTTTAATGGACACGATTGGATCCATTCCAATTACGCAAACTTTATTTAGCGGCATGAATTTATTTATCGTGATTTTCTTACTGGTGACATTGCCGCTTATGAACTGGCTCATGAACCGTTCTAGTGATTATACAGGAACAATCGACCCAGAGTTTTTAAACGAACAAATGGTATCAACAGAGGTTGAAGAAGCAGCGACGAAAGATGAGGTCACGCCAGCTGAGCGTTTAGAAAACAGCATGATGGTCTCAATGCTAATAGGTCTACTAGGTCTCGTATTTATCTTATTCCATTTCGTAAACAACGGACTTGATATCAACATCAATATCGCGAACTTCACGATGCTATTCCTTGGCATTCTACTTCACAAAACGCCTCGCCGCTTCTTAAACGTGGTCAACGATGCGGTGAAAAACGCGGGCGGGATCATCATTCAGTTCCCATTTTATGCCGGCATTATGGGCATGATGGTCGAGTCAGGTTTATCTGAACAAATGTCGATGTGGTTCGTTAGTATTTCAAACGAAGTCACATACCCACTATTCGCTTTTATTAGCGCCGGGATCGTGAACTTCTTCGTTCCATCCGGCGGCGGGCAGTGGGCCGTTCAAGCGCCAATTATGATTCCAGCGGCACTTGACCTCGGTGTCGACACGGCTAAAACCGCGATGGCCGTTGCGTGGGGTGACGCGTGGACGAACATGATCCAGCCGTTCTGGGCACTACCACTCCTTGCGATTGCTGGTCTTAAAGTTAAAGACATCATGGGATTCTGTATGGTCATATTACTTTGGAGCTTTATCCCAATTTCAGTTGCATTGTTACTCTTTTAAATGGCAAAAGACTTCCGGCACCCCTGCTGGAAGTCTTTTTTTATTCGTAAACATTAAAGTTCAAGTTTTATATCAGCAAAATCTTCATAATTAACATCATTAGGAATTTTGTTTTCAACCATTAAATCTCGTAAAGAAGTTATTGTTAATGAAACATCTAAATCAAACAACTCTTCTTCATCATAGTCAGCCTTTAAGTAAGGAACATTTCGGATAATATACTTGGAGTCATTAATTTTCCACTGAACATCTTTAGTTAATACAGTTGGTTCATTTTCCACCGTGTGAACCTCCCTGTTTTTAATAAGCATAAGATCCACCGTAACAACAATTATTATATCACAATTTATGGTAAAATAATTTCCAGCTCCATATGAAATACACATTTTCAGCCGTTAATCCAACACAAATGTATATGATATCTAATGCTCTCTTTTTATATTCGCCAAAAACACACCCGACAAAATAAGCGCCGAACCAACCACAACGCTCACCGTCAATACTTCTCCAAGCAAAAGCCAACCGAAAAATAGCCCGAAGACTGGTACTAACAGTGATGGCATGGTCGCGCCAATCATATCAAGATGCCCGAGCAACATAAACCAGATGGTAAAACAAAACGCACTTGCGAGAACGCCGGTAAATAGAACATAATAAACACTCTCAGGCGTCCACACAACTGGCTCCCCGCCTTCAGCGATCCAAGAAACGAGCGCAATTGCTATGGTCCCGAACAACATCTGATACGCATTCACTTGAAGCTTCGGCAAATCACTCAGTTTTAACCGGTAATACACATTCGACGCACCCCAAGATACGGCAGCTAAAATAATGAGCAGCTCACCAATAATCACATCTTTTGACTGCTGACTTAGCGCATCGGCCCCCATCACGATTAAAAGACCGACGATGCCAAGTCCGACGCCTCCCCACCTGAGCTTTGAAATCCGTTCACGAAGAAAAATTGCCGCAAGCAAACCGCTCCAAAGTGGCATCGAATATAATAAAAGCGACGATTTTCCAGCATCAATAAACTTGAGCGCATACATCACTAAAATAAAAACGACACTCGTCTGCAAAATGCCAACGACAATTAAGTGAGGTAATGCCGATCTCGGTGGCCGGCCAGCCCTAAGAAGCCAAACAATCAACAGCATCGCAGCCGCTCCTGTCACAAACCGCAAAGCTGAAAACGTAAACGGCCCCATGTATTGAAGCGCGTCTTTCATGAGGATCCACGAATAGCCCCACAAAATCGTCACGAGTAAAATCAGCATCCATTGAAACCATTTTTGCTTAAACCATTGTTCCATCATTAATGTCTCCTATGAATCTAGTTACTTAAATTATCACGCAATGTTATGAGTATATCAAACATGCAGCCAGTTTTCATTTGCCCCCTTCCTCCCCTACTCGTTATAATGATAAAAGCACTTCCATCACAATCACCGGGAGAGATTTTATGCGCGTTTTAATTACAGGTTCAACTGGCTTTCTAGGGGAAAAACTCGCTAGGAAACTCCTAGAAGAAGGCCATGAGTTATATTTAATTGTTCGCAGTCAGGCAAAAGCTGATATTTTGTTAGATCAGCTTTATTCATATAAAAATCGAATTACGTTTCTATCAGGGCATTTATCCGATAAAAATCTCGGGATGTCCGATGAAACAATACAAAGTCTAACCAATCAAATCGATGCTATTTACCACACGGCGGCACTTTTAAGCTTCGATGAGTCTGAACGGGACAAACTATTTCACGTGAATGTCGATGGCACTCAAAATGTTCTTAAGTTCGCCGGGTTGATTAACATCAAGCGTTTCATCCACGTGAGCACGGCTTACACGCTAGGGACAAGAGACGTAGGAACGGAGACGCTCTACCCGGAGTGGCAATCATTCAGAAATTCTTATGAGGAAACAAAAGCCAAAGCTGAGCACCTCGTCATGTCTTATAAAGACCAATTCGACGTGCTCGTAATGAGACCGGCAATTATTATCGGCGATTCTAAAACAGGTGAAGCCAAGACGACGTTCGGACTTTACGGGATCATCCGTACGATACAGATTTTGAAGAAAAAATCTGCTCGTAAGCCTAGTGACCATCTATACAGACTCGTTCTTAACGAAAATTCGGTATCCAATCTAGTACCTGTTGACTACGTCGCGCAGGTACTTGTGCTAGGTCTCAAGCACGGAAAAACTGAGACAGTCTATAACATCACGAATCCAAATCCTCCAACGAACAAGATGACGTTCGATGCAATTGTAAAAAGCTTAAACTTTGATCAAATAAAATTGATTCCAAACGAGGAAAAGCATCTATTAACACAAGAAGAAATCAACATGCATAAGCCAATCGAGGTGTTTAAGGAGTACTTGAATACGTCGGTGAGGTTTGAGGATCGCAATACTCAAAAGTTATTAACGGATCACGGCCATGAGCCATTGCAAATGGACCAGGCAATGTTAGAACGAATTGTGGAAGGATTTATCAACCGATAAGGGGGATTCGTGATGAAATTCTCAATCTATCAAATGGATATTATTCCAGGAAGTCCTGAACAAAATAGGCAAAGAGTGGCTGACTGGATTGAGCAAGATGTGAAGAACAATCAGCCCGACACGGTCGTGTTACCAGAAATGTGGACGACTGCCTATACATTACCTGAATTAGATGTCCTGGCCGATGTAGACGGGCATCCAACGATCCCATTTTTACAAGAACAAGCGAAAAAGCATCATATTAACATTATAGGCGGTTCGATCGCGAATAAAAAAGACGGTGGGATTTATAACACAGCTGTTGTCGTGAATCGTAAAGGTGAAGTCGTCTCGAAGTATGACAAGGCTCATTTAGTTCCGATGCTGAATGAGCATAAGTTCTTAACTGGCGGTCAGGTCGCACCAGAAGTATTTGAGCTCGACGGACTAAAATTTGGCCTCATCATTTGTTATGACCTTAGGTTTCCCGAACTCATCAGACCACTCGCACTAGAAGGTGCCCAGGTCCTTAGCGTCGTCGCTGAATGGCCATCTGCTCGCGTGAACCACTGGAGAACCCTGCAAATCGCACGGGCGATCGAGAACCAAATGTATGTCGTATCTAGCAATCGAATCGGAAGCTACGACGGAACTGAATTCGCCGGTCACTCAATCGCTGTTGACCCATGGGGAGACGTCCTAGCAGAAGGCAGCCTTGACCAAGAAGAAGTGTTAAGCCTGTCCCTGGATTTAGAAAAAGTCGACCAAGTCCGAAAAGACGTGCCGATTTTTGATAGTAGGGTGCCGGATATATATAAATGACTTAGTGTTTCATAAAAAAGAGTTTATTGTCTTCTATAATAATCCTATTTTTAACCACTTAATAATATCTGCTATTCCAGAAGGGTCTGGCTCTTCGTTATTAGCTAATTTAATATCTTCCTTATCATAATTAGAGTTATTTTGTATTATGTCTGTAGATAAGGTAATCAATAAAATAGAGAAACTTAATAATACAGATAATAATATTCTTTTCATAATACATTCTCCTATTCCGTATGAATTTTATTTAAAGTACTATTTGCCAACTCATAATAGTTTGCGGCTAATTTATACTTTCTCTGTTTATAATAGTAATTTGCTAATATTTTTAAATACTGAAACGTTTCATAAAATAAATTTCTCTCGCTTAGAAAGGGAAGCACTTTTTTATTGATTAATTCCTCAAATGAACTTCCCTCTCCTATAATTAGATATTTATATACTTCAAATTCATAGACGTAAATGGAATCTTGGGGGTCTAGATTCTTACATAGTTCTATCCCCTTTTTTAACCATCTTTCAGCTTTAAAAGTATCCCCAACATTATAGTATTCTTTCATTAAGCTAGATACTGGAATGATTTTTTTAGTTATTGGGAAATTTCTTCTTGCTTTAAAACTATCTAAATAATAATAAATAGCATCTTCAGTAGCCCCTCTAATAGAATAGACTTTACCAATATTTTGTTTGCTAATAGCCATAATATTATCATCATCAATGTCATTAGCTATTTTAGCAGCTAATTGATAACTATCGATAGATTTATTTAACTCGTTAATCCTTTGATATGCTATTCCTAATAATATATGACATTCTGCACATCTTTTTAAATTATAGTTATTTTGATAATAAGTAAGTGCATTTGTTGCATTCTCTAATGAAAGGTATGATTTTCTTAATTTAGATGCATTTAAAGCAATCATATAAAAAAGGTCATATGTTTCCCTCTTAGTAACATCCCTAATATATATAGTAGCTTCTTGAAATAAGTTTAATGATTTATTATAAAATAGCTGGTCAAAGTAATAATACCCTGAGAATTTAAACCAGTAGTATATTTCTTTCCCTTCTAAATTTAATTGTTGCAGGTATTCATATTGTTTATTAGCTTCTTTTCGATTCTGAATGAGGATGAAATACCTTAGTTTATGTAATTCTACTAGGGTGATCAATGAAGTATTTGCGATGTTATCAATATTTTGAATAATTTTGTTATACGAATCTGTGGCTTTTTCTTTCATACCATAAAACAAGTGTTCAAACCAAGTATGACATAGTGTTTGTAGGTGATCAATTTCGGTTGCGTCTGGGTTAATTTTTAACTTTTGACAAAGTAGTAACACTATTTCTCTAGGTGGGGCTATTTTCCCGGTTTCTATTTTGGAAAGATAAGATTCTGAAATAATTCCTTCTGCTAGTTTTGATTGTGTTATTTTAGATTTTGTTCTAAAGTATTTTATTTTTTCCCCTATATGAACTCGCATTAATTCACCTCCAAGTAACATTATAAATAAACGAAAATCGTTTCACAATATAAATATTCCATAAAATTCCTTATTTTTCAAGTTTTCCTTCTTTAACTCATTTTTGATACTGTTTAGAGCTAATATAAGAAAAATTTCATAAAACGATATATTTATAGCAATTTTATATTACAACTTAATACCTAATTAATTTTTTAAAAAACAGACAATTCCAAATTTTATGTTACTATCTATATTGAAAAAGGAGGTGATTATTGTGAAAAAACGAAAGACTATTATTACGGTGTTTGTTTTCCTACTTGTCGTTGGTCCAGTTTTTGCTTCTGCAAGTACAGACACAGATTATCAGACCACACAAAAACCTGATTCCGTCTCACTCGAAAATGAAGTCACTCCTGATTATAGGGTAGCAGCATGGGTAGCAGGTACGGTTGCCGGATGGGCTATGGGGAAAGTTTATGATTACATGTGGGAAAACGTAAGCTACTCAGCTCCATCTCACTTATGTGTATCCCTTCCACCGGAGATAAACGGACAAGATATTGAAGAAGCTTTTAGTCGATAATTGTCAAATTCAAACACTCTTCTATACATTTTTTTAGTCATAGAAGAGTGTAATATCCTTTTTAATTTGGTGATGATATGCAAAATAAAAATAAATCTTTTATAATTTGGATTACTTTTTTGAGTTTAATATTAATAGTACATTTTTCAATCACTATTATGTACAATGCACCTGCTAACCCGATTTCATATAATTATAACCAAGTCCTTCAATCATATATGAATCCTATATTCAAACAAAATTGGAGGCTATTTGCCCCGAATCCAGTTAGTACAGATAATAAAATTTTGGTAAAGGGTTACTATCATGATAGTCGTAATGTAGAAAAAGAATCTGAATGGATTGATGTAAGTAATGCACTTATTACAAAATTGCACAATAACAGAATAACCCCATTACGTCTTGCAGTTGCACAGGCAACAACTAGCTCAGTTGAAGTAACAAACAAATACCAAAAAGATCAAGAAGAATATAAACAGTTAATTGAAGATGCTAGTAAAGGAAAAGGTGAATATCCATTGGAGATGCGATTTTTGTTAAATATTTCTTCTGAAGCTTTATATAGTAAATATAAAATGAATTTTGATGAAGTAAAAATTAGAATTCAGATTAATGAATTCCCAGATTACTTTAACTACATATCTGGAGATAATTTAAAACATAACGAATATTATATAGAGCTCCCACGATTACCTTATAATCAGGTAGAAAAACTTTAAATATTGGGGAAATTAAAATGAAAAAAATATTACGTATTTTATTTAATTTTTTCGAAAAAGAACAGCATCTTATAGGTGCAAGTATAGTTAGGGTAGGATTAGGTTCAATTGTAACCATTTTTTATTTACTTCACATTTTCCAAAAGGATTATTATTGGGGACCAAACGGGGTTTACCCACATGCAGAATTTATCTCAGATATAACACAAGCTAATTCTTTTTCTTTATATCAACTTTCAGTATCTAACGTGTATTTCAATATTTTATTCTATTCAGGAATAGTTATTGCCTTACTTTTTACATTAGGTGTTCATACTCGTATTACTGGAGTACTAAACTTTATATTTGTTTGGTCATTATATGAAAGAAATCCCTTCGTACTTGATGGTGGTAACAATATACTTATAATTTGTCTATTCTTTTTAATGTTTGCAAATGTAGGAGCTTACTTCACCTTATTTAAAACTAAAAGAAATAAAAACAGATATATAGCAGCACTACATAATACAAGTATAATAGCGTGTATTATACAGGTAGCCATTTTATACTCTTTTTCAGGTATATTTAAAGCTCAAGGAGATATGTGGTTTAACGGAGTTGCTTTGTATTATATTTTACAAGTAAGTGAGTTTACTTTACCTGGTATAGCCGAATATATTTATAGTAATCCTATTATGCTTACAATAGGAACATATTCAACTGTTATTTTTCAAATAGCTTTTCCCTTTTTAATTCTTAATAAAACAACCAAATGGGTTATGATTTCTATCCTGGTTATGTTCCATTTAGGGATAGCTATAGTCATGGGACTTGTCTCGTTTGGATTAACAATGATCTGTTTAGACTTACTATTATTTAATGACAAGTTTTACAAAAGAAATTACTTTAGATATCGTAAATTCCGAAGAAAAATTACTAACAAAAAGAACGATAAAACAATTCTCGATAAAGCTTCTTAATAAATCGAGATAATAAAATAATTTGTTTTAATATCTAATCATTACTAGTTGTAATTTCCACTATAATAATAATAATCAAAAACAATTAGGAGGGGAAAAATGGAAATTTTACTTTTATTATTATTTGCATTTTTAACGGTTGTTTTCTTTATAGGAATTGTAAATGCCAAAAAGAACAAGAAACCAGTTTGGGTCTTAGTTTTATTTGCATTAGCAGCAACAGGTTTTTTATGGTGGACAATTAAATCTCTTATTAATGTAATTAATTAAGCTTTTCAGCTTTCTAATGGTAATTTTTCGATGCTAGTTGGTAATGAGAAAAGAAAAATTAATAAGCAAAAGTGGTGATGATCCTGTGAGACAAATAGTAGTATTATATGATGGTTGGTGTCCTTTTTGTAAAGAAAGCATCAAACGTTTCAAACGATTGGATTGGTTTAAGCGCATAGAGTTTCTATCGTTTAGAGATAGTGAGTATGTTGATATATTTAATCTAGATATCCAAAAGCTTGAAAATCGTATTCACTCTATTAAAAGTCACTCTCATGAAATAGAAGATGGAATTTACTGTATTAATCGTATTTGTAAAAACACCCCTCTTCTCTGGTTAATGGTTCCTTTTTTAACACTTGCTTCATTTATTGGTTTAGGTCAGAAAACTTATGATTGGATTGCAAGAAGAAGAACTATTATTCCTACAGGACAATGCGATAGTTCTACTTGCGAAATGCCATTAGAAGATAATTAGGTGTGTACAGATAGTTAAGAACTCTAACTCATTTTTGTTCATAATTATCATAAATCAATTTAGTGTAAATTGATCGCAAGTTTAAATGATTTGTTCATATTTTCACTAAAACTGTATACCACATAAGTTTAAATGATTGCGTGCCAAAAAATTTTGTTTGTTGCTTTTGCGCACTAGCGCAAAAGCTTTATTTTTCCCTAGATTAAAAGTTCTTAAGATACGCATCTCATTCATCTTGGCCCATCAAATTACCACTCCTAAGCGCTTCACCTGTTTGGAGGAGTTTCCATTATCTCTATGACTGTTTCAATTGTCAGCATGACTTAACAAATTTTCTTCAAACCGTGATCAGAATACAATAAAATAATTACAATTCAGGATCATTTAATTATAATTTAAATGTAGCCCGATTGTTGAAAACTACTACCAATATATAAAACACTTTTAAGTACATTCTTTTTTCTACTATGTTAAAAATATAAAATATTTCCACCCTAGTCTATGAACAGATCTCTAAAATGAAGTCAAGGGCTCCCCCTACGACACCTTCCCCGTATACCGACACTTCGGATAATTACTACACCCATAAAACGAACCATACTTCCCTTTCTTTTGAGACAACTTGCCACCGCATTTTGGGCAGAGGTTTTGTTTAATCTGCTCTTTTTCCTTGAACACTTTTACTTTTTGCTTAGTTTTAATATCAGCCACATGCTTTTTCATAACTTGTCTCTTTTCTTTTCGATCATGGATGATTAAACCTTCAAGGGCATGATTAATTTCCGCTAATTCAGTTCGGCCAATTCTCGGTAATTTTCGTTCACTAATAGCTCCCACTAATTGCGGGATTTGAATGACTCTCGCAGATTTAAAATCATCCTTAAACTTTAATGTTGAATCCTGCGTAAAAACAATAATAGAGTATAGATAGTTCATATCTTCTTTACTGAGAAACTGTTTTAACGATTGGACGTGCCCGTAATTTTGCCAGATTGGATTGTACAGCTTTTCTTTTCTCTTATATATGGTTTGAGTCCAGTATCTCTGATGCTCTTTCCCAAAAATCCAGCCCTGATAATGCTTCGTTTCAATCACAAAGATCCCATAAGGCGAGGTCACCACGTGGTCAATTTGCGTCGTGCATCCCTCTTTATTCGGCACATAAAATGTGATACTGGTCGCCTAATTTAATCAGTTCCTTATTAACGTACCGCTCACCAACTGCCCCTTTAATCGCTGGAAACTTAACTTTAAGTATAATTAATCCAACAACTCCTAAAAATAGGACTAGTGCTGGTGCTAATAAAAATAGAATAGGTAAAATGATAATAATAGCTATTGCGATTCCCTTTTTCATTCGTACTTCCCCCTTAAAAAGACACTCTACTTTTATTTTCGGATAAATTTCCATTTTTTACAGAAAAAATGGCACCCGTCATGAAACAGGTGCCACTTTTCATCTATTTATAGGGGGTATTAATGGTTTCCTACTATATAATAGTAGAGTTCCAAGTCAATCTTACCTGGTTCTTGCTCGCGTTCTTCAAAATTCTCCGTGTGAATGTAATTACGGAACGCTTCATCAAAGTCTCCGCCTTCTTCTAAGTAACCTAATTCTGCTAGTTTTTTAGATAATGCGAACTTTTTCTCATCATCCAACTCAACAATATTCTCTTCCTTTGGCTTATTAAAATAAAGCTGATGTAAGCGATAGATTCGTTCAAGCTCGTCAATCGGCATTTCGTGCTCATCCACGCGTAAGTCTAGGTAACGGTCGTTGTACCCGCCATAGCCGCCTTTTTCTTTAACGATATAAATCGCAGCTGACTGCATCCCACGCTTGTCACCGCCTGCTTTTTGTGCCGCATGAAGACAAGAGAGTAACCGTTCAGCTAAGGGCTGGCCCTCTGTTGTTTCGAACGTCTCTGCCATCGCCGTCACGGTATCTTCTCCAACTAAGATGTTACCCTGAGCCGCATAGTTCTTCCCTGCTTTTCCGCCAGCCCAATCATAGCAGCCCTCGCCAGTGAACGTAGCTGAGTTACCTTTGAAGTCCACGATCCCAACTTGGCGCATCGCCGCATCTGGGTCATTTTTGGTTAACGTGTCCAGAGCTTCTTGAGCCGTCTTGCCTTCTCTAAGTAGGGCTAGACCATCAGGACCGAACGCCGTGTTCGCGAGTGACTGAGTCGCCACTGCTCCCACATTCGCCTCTGCCCACGGGACAACCGCCCCTACTCCAAGGAACTTAGACTGCGTCGCGACACCTAATTCACCAGTATTTGGATCAAATCCGACGATTGAAAACGTCGCAACGAGGTTGTTTGGAGTTTTTGCCATAGTAAAACCTCCTTTTATCTATTTATTCGTTTCAATTGTCTGTATCTCCTGGTCAATTGTTCGCATCCGTCACTTAAGTGTCCGCATTTTCATGTGAACTGTTCGTATCTACGATCAAAGTGTCCGCATTTTCACGTGATCTGTCCGTATCTGCGTTCAAAGTGTTCGTATTTCCACGAAAACTGTCCGCATATGAGCCTCATCTGTTCACATTTCGATGAATCGCCCCTCTACTCACCCTCGCTCATGGCAAGCAACATAGTGATTCGGTGTGACCTCGCGCCACTCAGGCTTGACCTCTTTACAAACCTCGGTGGCGATAGGGCAACGAGTGTGGAATGGGCAGCCTGTTGGTGGATCGCTCGGGCTAGGCAAATCGCCCTTCAGCTGGATCTTCTCGCGTTCCTTACCTGGTATAGGTCTTGGAATCGCAGACAGTAGCGCCCTTGTATATGGATGAATCGGATTACTAAACAGTTCATCAACCGGCGCCCATTCGACCATGTTTCCAAGGTACATCACCAAGACTTTATTACAGAAGTGGCGTACGACGCCCAAGTCGTGCGAGATAAATAGATAAGTTAAATCATATTCATCCTGCAGTTCTTTTAATAGTTTAATAACCTGCGCCTGCACAGACACGTCGAGGGCTGATACCGCTTCATCGCAAACGATCATCTCAGGGTTCAGCGCAATGGCCCTCGCGATTCCAATTCTCTGCCGCTGCCCGCCGCTGAACTGGTGAGGATATTTATAATAATGCGTCTCATCCAGCCCGACTTCATGCAAGAGCTTAACCACCTTCTCCATTCGCTCTTCTTTAGATAAATCGGTATGAATCACGAACGGTTCTTCAAGCGTATCGCCTACACGCTGTCTCGGGTCTAGCGATGCAAATGGATCCTGAAAAATCATCTGCATATCGTGCTTAAATTTCTTAAGCTTTCGTTCACTTAAATCCGTAATGTTTTCACCTTTAAACCAAATCTCACCACTCGTTGGTTCCTCTAGTCTTAAAATGGTTCTGCCAAGTGTCGACTTTCCGCAGCCCGACTCTCCGACAATCCCGACTGAGTCACCCTCGTTCACGTCAATCGATATATCATTAACGGCGTACACATGATTCTGCACGCGCTTAAGCAATCCGCCTCGTACAGGAAAGTGTTTATTTAGTTGGTCGAGTTTAAGAATAGTTTGCTGTTCGCTCATCATGTGATCCCTCCTGTAACCAGCATCTGACTGAATGGCCTTCTGATACGGCAAAACTTGGTGGTGATTGACTTCGGCATTTTTCGGTCGCAAATTCGCAGCGATCAAAGAATCGGCAGCCGACTATTTCTTCTTTTAAACTAGGCAGTGAACCCGCAATCGGTTCTAAGTTATGGTCGGCATCATCAACATTAGGCACGGACTTAAGCAAGCCTTTCGTATAAGGGTGTTTTGGATGGTTAAAAATCGTCTCGACGTCGCCTTCTTCGATTTTCTCACCAGCGTACATGACCATGACGCGATCAGCGACTTCGGCAACCACACCCATATCGTGAGTGATCATCACCACGCCCATGTTGAGCTCTTCTTTTAAATCATCGATTAAATCTAGAATCTGCGACTGAATCGTCACATCTAAAGCTGTCGTCGGTTCGTCCGCAATCAAAAGCTTCGGATTACAAGCGAGCGCAATCGCAATCATCACGCGCTGCCTCATCCCGCCGCTTAGTTCATGTGGAAACTGATTCATCCGCTTCTCGGGTGATGGAATGCCCACTTGTTTTAACAGCTCGATCCCCTTCTGAGTCGCCTCTTTTTTTGACAATCCTAAGTGAATCTTAAGTGGCTCACGAATCTGAAAACCTACCGTAAAAACAGGATTTAATGCCGTCATCGGTTCCTGGAAAATCATCGAGATGTCATTTCCGCGAATTTGCCTCATCTCATCCTGCGATAAACCTGTTAACTCTTTTCCGTCAAATTGAATCGAGCCATTGTCAATTTGACCATTTTTAGGTAAAAGCTGCATCACTGATAATGATGTTATACTTTTACCGCAACCAGATTCACCGACGATACATAAAGTCTCGCCTTGTTCGACTGAAAAAGATACCCCTCGAACAGCTGTTAGATTTCCATCAGCTGTTCGAAAAGAAGTTACTAGATTGTTGACGTCTAATAAGTGTTCTGTCATACGATCCCTACTCTCTAGAAACTTTGTATAGTCTCCAACTTCCTGTTGGTGATAATTCTAATCCTTTAACTGAATCAACGACGGCTGCAGTCACAACGCCGTGGTGCATGGGTACCCATGGAGCGTCTTTGATCGCTAAGGCATTGGCTTCAGCTAAATATTCTTTACGTTTTTCCTGATCAGTTGTCGTACGAGATTTTACAACTAGCTCATCGAATTCTTTGTTGGAATATCTCGTTCGATTAGAAGAACCTAAGTTGTCGGTATGAAGGTTAGGGTATAACAATTCACTACCGTCACCCGTTACGTTCGACCAACCTAAGAAGGTTAAGTCAAAGTTCCCTTCAGCTGTCATATCTAGGAATGTTCCCCACTCAATCATTTCCATCTCAACATTAATGCCAACTTCGCTTAGCTGGGCTTGAGCGATCTCCGCCATATTAATATACATGTCACGGTTTGCTACTAACATGTGATATGTTTGATCGCCAAAGCCATTTTCTTCGATAATTTGTTTCGCTTTTTCAGGGTCATAACTGTAACCAAGGTCTTCTGCGCTTTCATCATAACCAAACACTTGTGGACCAACGAAGCTGTTAGAGCGAACACCTAACCCATTCAGCGATTCCACGTATGCATCACGATCAATCGCATGAGCTAATGCTTTTCTGAACTCTGGGTTATTCATCGGTTCTTTTTCCATGTTAAAACCCATGTAGTAAACAGGTGTTCCTTCTTTTTTAATCAGATTAATCGAACCGTTACCTTCTAATCGAGACGTATGTTGTGAAGTCACGCCATCAATAAAATCAACTTCGCCTGTTTCCATCATTGAAATAGCCGTTGATACAGATGGAACAACTTTAAATGTTACTTGGTTAAGCGTTGGCTCACCCTGCCAATAATCCGCATTTTTCTCTAAAACAATTTCGTTACCTTTTTCCCAAGAAACAAATTTGAAAGGTCCTGTCCCAACAGGGTTCTCATTTAAGTTCCCACTCTTGTCTGCTTCAGGGCTCACAATCGACGCGTTTGAGTGAGATAGAGCTGCTAGCATGGCACCGTAAGGCTTATTAGTTTTAATGACAACGGTATATTCATCTTTCACTTCGATACTTTCAACGGGTGCTAGTAATGACGCACGCGGTGCTGCACGTTCAGGATCTAAAAATGTTTCAAATGTGTATTTAACCGCTTCTGCGTTAAAAGGTGTGCCGTCATGGAATTTAATATCTTCTTTTAGCTTAATCACCCACGTGTTGTCATCTGGGTTTTCATAAGATTTAGCTAGAAGTGGTTCAATTTCGCCTGTTTCGGCATTTCTCTTAAAAAGAGTTTCATAGACTTGCTCGATCACGTGTGATGATACACTGTCATTCGTATCAATCGGCGATAAACCCGGCGCATCTGATGTGGATGCATATGTAAGGGTTTGATCAGCACTTCCGCTACCTCCGCCTTCATTACCTTCTGCATTTCCTCCTTCTGGCTGGCTCTCACTTCCACCCGTACAAGCAGCTAATAGTAGAATCGGAATAGCTACTAGTAAAAACAATAATTTTTTCATACATAATTCCTCCTCTTAATCTAGTTCCATATTTGGATCTAACGCATCTCTCAAACCATCTCCGACAACGTTAAAAGCAAATACAACAAGCATAATTGCGATACCAGGAACAATCGTCATATGCGGGGATGTCCACATATAGTCCTGACCTGCTGCAATCATTGCGCCCCACTCAGGTGTTGGCGGCTGTGCCCCTAAACCTAAATAGCTTAAGGCTGAGGTTGATAGAATCGCTGTTGCCATACGCATTGTCGCAAAGACGATAATCGGCGCTGTTATATTCGGCAAAATATGTTTAAACATAATGCGCCTATCACTAGCTCCAAGTGACCTTTGGGCCAAGATATACTCTTCCTTTTTAGCCGATAAAACACTTCCGCGGACAATTCTCGCGCAGTTTGGAATCGACCAAATACTAATCGCAATCACCACGTTCACTAGGCTTGTTCCTAAGATTGCGATGATGAGCATGGCTAGTAAAATGCCTGGGAATGAGAACAGTAAGTCCATAATCCGCATAATGATCGCATCTAATTTTTTGTAGTAACCAGAAAGCAGCCCTAAGATCACGCCTCCGATTAGCCCTAAGGCGACGGACCCTAAGCCAACTAAGATGGAGATTCTCGCACCATAAACAATCCGGCTCCACATGTCGCGTCCGTAGTTATCCGTCCCTAGCCAGTGGCCTTCAGATCCAATTGGTAGTTCACGGGCTGATAACGTTTGAGTGTCAGGTGCGTAGCTCGTTAAAAACGGTGCGAATGCGGCAAGTAAAATTTGAATAGTGATAATCACAAGTCCAATAACAGCGAGCTTATTTTTAAGCATCCGCTTCATCGTATCTTTAAAGACACTGTCTTTCTCAACATTCTTAAGTCCTTTTGCAGTGACGGTTTGCGTTGACATCTTCGTTCCTCCCTTCTAGTCGTAACTAATTCTTGGGTCGATAAAGGCATACACAATATCAACAATTAAATTCACAATGACAAACAAGCTGGCAACGAGTAGGACCGACCCTTGTACCATTGGGAAGTCACGGTCCGCGATCGCATCAATCATGAGTCTTCCAACACCATTAATCGCGAAAACTTGTTCCGTAATAATCGTTCCGCCAAGTAAAAACCCGAAGTTCATACCGATTACGGTGATGACAGGAATCATCGCGTTTCTCATACAGTGGACAAACACGACGACTTTTTCTTTGACCCCTTTCGCTCTCGCTGTTCTGACGAAATCAGAGCGGATCACTTCCAGCATCGAGGATCTCGTCATTCGGGCGATTAACGCTGCCGAACCTGTTCCAAGCGTAATCGCTGGTAACGCCAGTTCTTTCATGCCTTGAAGCGTCCAGAACGGAGCGCTTAATCCACCAGCCGGAAACCACTGTAAGTTGACGGCGAAAATAAGAATTAAAATCGTCCCTAACCAGAAGTTTGGAATCGAGATTCCCGCCAGTGCTCCCGTAGTCGTAAAAACATCCCACCATGTGTTTTGTTTAAGGGCTGATACGATTCCAGCCACAACTCCGATGATCACCGCGACAATCATACTCGCGATGGCTAGATTTAATGTGTTTGGAAATCTAGTCGCAATAGCTTGGTTGACCGACTCGTTAGATTGATAGGAAAACCCTAAATCACCCTGCAACACGCCTACTAGGTAGTCCCAGTATTGAACTAAGATTGGCCGGTTCAGTCCAAGGCTTGCCCTAATATTTTCAATGTCAGACTCATTAGCTGTTGGTCCGCCAATAATTCGGGCTGGATCACCAGGGGCAAAGTGCATGCTCATAAAGACGATGAACGATATGCCCAAAAGCAAGAAGAACATTTGCACGAGCCTTGAGATGATTAAATTGATCATGAGTTTTACCCCCTTTATCGAGTTAATGTAATAGTCAGATAAAAAAGATTTTAAAGAATATTATATACAAAAATAAGTAAAAATCAATGATATTTTAACTTTTTATTATTTTTAATGAATAAACATTCACTTTTTGATTAATTTTGACTATTCAGACTATACAAAATGTTACTTTTTAACTTAGGAAAATAGCCCCGTATGTTAAAGCTCCCATAATGACAAAAGCTGGGTGAAGTTTGGCTTTTTCAAGCAGAAGAAAACTAGATATGATTAGAATCGCAGTTTGCAGTAATCCTGCCGACTGGTACGATGTATCAAAAAATTGAAACGCTAAAACGAATAATAAGATCCCAATCGTCGGCCGAATCAGCGATGTCATCTTCTTCACTTTTGGCGAATCTTTAAACTTCATGATTAGCCCGAGTAGCAAAATCATGGCCACAAGTGATGGGACAATCGTTGCGATTAGCGCGACAATTGCACCCGGAGTACCCGCAACATGATAGCCGATATAGCCTGCTAGTTTCGTTGCGATTGGTCCTGGGAGCGCATTTCCGAGCGCTAGGATTTCTCCAAATTCTGTTGTCGTTAAAAATTCATAGTTCTTAACGACTTCGTGCTCAATCAAGGGAATCGACGCCGGTCCACCGCCGTAGCCCAGAATTCCTGGAATTAAAAAGGCTAAAAACAAATACCAAAGATCTAACATAAGGTTCCTCCTCTCATGATGTTGGTTTTGGCTTGCTCACCAGTGCGTAAATCATCAGCGCTCCAATTAAAATCGCCGGGTGAACATTGAGCCAAACGTAGGCAATTAAGCTTACGACACTTAAGATAATCGCAATCGTCCATCCAAGCGCTTCCTTCGACTTTTTGACAAACGAATACGCTAGCACAAACAGCATCACCCCAACAACCGGCGCAATCGCTTGTGTCATCCCCTGGACAACCGGCGTATCACGGTAGGCAATGAGCACCCCGATCAGCGTAATCATGATTAGTACTGTCGGCAGAACCGCAGCAGCCAGCGCATTTATCATGCCAATTCGCCCGCCGACCTGATAGCCGATGTAACCAGCCATTTTCGTCATGATCGGTCCTGGGAGTGTGTTACCAATCGCAAGCACATCGCCAAACTCTTCATCATTCATCCACTCATACGTCTCCACCACTTCTTTATGTACAAGCGGAATCGTTGACGGACCACCACCGAATCCAAGCATGCTTGATCTAAAAAAACTGACGAAGATTTTCTTCTGTAACGTCCAATCCACGTGGAACACCTCGCTTTCATGTTGTAATAACTTTCAAATTTTTCAAAATACAGGTGTGACACATCTGCACTTTTCTCGTATAATGTGAAATATATTAATCTATTAAAAGTGGTGAGAACGCATGAAATTAACAGACACAGATATTAAAATTCTCAATATCTTAAGCGACGAAGGCCGAATGTCTTACGTCGATTTAGCTAAAGAACTCGATTTATCAAGAGTTGCTGTCCGCGATCGCATTAACCAAATGCAAGAAGCCGGCATCATCGAAAAGTTCAGCGTCGTCATTAACTCCGAGAAAGTCGGAAAAGGCGTATCCGCGTTTTTCAACGTTGACTGCGACCCGACCCATCTCGTTTATGTCGCTGAAAGGCTTGCTGAGAATCCAAAGGTCGCAAGCTGTTATCAAATGACAGGTCCCAGCACCTTACATACCCACGTGCTCGTTGAAGACTTCAATGAACTTGAAAAATTCATCAACGAAGAGCTGTATGCACTCGATGGCATTACGCGAGTCGAAAGTCACATCCTGCTTCGCCGCTTCAAAAGCCGGACGGGCTTAAAACTATAGTTGTTAAGGAAAAGGGTGTCCCTAAATACCGGGACGCCCTTTTTTGGGACATTAATTCAAATTTATGAGACACGAATTTTGTCGAATTAGTACATCTTTCTTCGTATATGAGACATTGAAGGCTGTTTTTGGGACATTAGAGCTCATTTATGAGACATTGAAGGCTGTTTTTGGGACATTAGAGCTCATTTATGAGACATTCACCCCTGCTTATGGGACTTTGCACTTCAATCTACCAAACCGCCACGTGGCCGTCGGTTCTCGGTTCGGTTCCGCCGCATAGCACACCAGTCTCGGGATCGCGCACAATGATTTGCCCACGCCCAAACTCATGATGGTACAGGCTGCGTTCAACCTTGTGTCCGCGGCGCTGTAATGCTTGGGCGAGATGTTCAGGAAATAGCGGGTCGACTTTCACGACCTTATCCTTCATCCACTGCCAGCGCGGAGCATCAAGGGCCGCCTGAGGGTTCAAATCAAAATCAACCATGTTCATGACGACCTGCGCATGGCCTTGTGGTTGCATGAATCCGCCCATCACGCCAAATGGACCAACCGCTTCGCTTCCTTTCGATAAAAATCCTGGAATAATCGTGTGGTACGTCTGCTTGCCTGGCTCAAGAGAGTTCACATGCTCCGAATCTAGCGAGAACGTATGCCCGCGGTTTTGCATCGCAATGCCTGTTCCTGGCACGACCACGCCTGAGCCGAATCCCATATAATTGCTCTGAATATAAGAAATCATATTACCCTCGCCGTCAGCTGCCGATAAATAAACCGTTCCGCCACGCTGAGGTTCACCTGGAGTCGGTTCAAGTGCTTCGTCACCGATTAACTTACGGCGCGCATCCGCATACTGATCTGACAACAGCTCCTCTACGCTCACGTCCATGTGCTCTTGCTGGGTGATATACTCAAGCCCATCGGTGAACGACAGCTTCATCGCTTCAATCTGTTTGTGGTATGTATCCACGCTATCTTTTTCGTTAAACTCATAGCCTTTTAGAATATTAAGAGCCATTAATGCGATGATCCCCTGACCATTCGGCGGGATCTCCCACACATCATAGCCGCGGTAATTCACCTTAATCGGGTCCACCCACTTGGCTTCATAACTAGACAAATCTTCCTTCGTTAAAAAACCTTCATGTTTAGTAAAATAAGCATCGATCTCATCTGCGAGCTCTCCACTATAAAACGACTCGGCTTTGGTTTTCGCTATCTCGCGTAATGTTCGTGCGTGCCCTGGAGATTTCCACAGCTCACCGGTTTCAGGTGCCCGACCATTCGGCGCAAACACGTTAAACCATTCATCATAAATGGCATCATCTTTAAAAATCTCTTTGAACTTCTTATAAGCACTCTTCCAGTGAAAGCCTAACGTCGGCGACAGCGGATAGCCTTCCTCCGCATAGCGAATTGCTGGCACAAACAGCTCTTCAAAAGGTAACTTCCCAAAGCGCTCTGACAACTCCGCCCAGCCTTTAGGTGTTCCAGGAACCGTCACCGGAACCTTACCGAATGTTGGGATTTCGTCATAACCAAGCTCCTTTAATTTTTCAATCGAAATTCCACTTGGTGCATAGCCACTCGCATTAAGTCCATGAATTTTGCCATCGACCCAGACGAGCGCGAATGAATCAGAACCGATTCCATTCGACGTCGGCTCAACCACGGTTAAAGCAGCAGCCGTTGCGATCGCCGCGTCAATTGCGTTTCCTCCCTTTTTCAAAACCTCAAGTCCCGCTTCAGCTGCTAACGGCTGAGAGGTCGCAACCATTCCGTTATTTCCGTAAACGGCATTTCGCCTCGATGCGTACGGGTAATACATTGGATCAAATTCTACCATCCTAATCTCCCCTTCGTTTGTTTGGTAATTTTACAACATCCTATCACATAAAGTAATAAAAATCATCAGATTATTTACAAAAAAATAAACTCACTATAAATTATATAACATTTTGTAAAACATATGACTTACACACTAACCTTATGAAAAATCGCTTACATCCTCGCCCTATCAACCACCCTACCCTCACTTTTGTTAACGCTTACATGCCAATAACTAACAAAATGTTATAAAAAATGAAAAAATATTTTCTTAAAGAAACTAAATAACCCTGTTGACTGACAAAAATGTTTGAATTATAATGTTTGAAACATCAAAATTGTTTGAAAACATTTAGTACATAAAAGAGACAAAGGAGAGGTCAATATGAACAAAGTAAAGCGTCTTTTAGCATCAGCCCTCCTCCCCGTTGCGGCAGTTTCATTAGTAGCCTGCTCAAGTGGAGAAGAGTCAGTCGAGGATTATCCATCCCAAGAAATTGAAATGACGATTCCGTGGTCACCAGGTGGAGGAAGTGACATTGAAGGTCGGTTAGTTGCCGAACATGCGTCAGAACACATCGGAACAGACATTGTTCCCGTTAACGTGCCAGGTGTCGGTGGAACGGTTGGATTAGAAGAGCTCACGAACAAAGAAGCAAACGGCTATAACATCGGCCAAATTCATGAAGGTCTGCTCGTGTCCCATCATTCAGATGTCACCGACATTAACTACGACAGCTTCAAGCCAATCGCATCAATGTCATCATCTGATCAAATCTTAGCTGTCTCAAGTGACTTAGGCGTTGAAACATTAGAAGAGTTCGTCAAGTACGGTCAAGAAAACGAAATCCAATTCGGAGGAACGGTTGCCGGAATCCCGCGTGTTTGGGTCGAACAAATCGGTAACGAGCTGGATATTAACTACAACCTCGTCGGATATGAAGGTATTTCAGAAGCCATTCAAGCCTTAGCAGGTGGCCACATTGATGCAGCCATTGTGGATTATCCATCAGGCAGTGACTTTGTTGAAGCAGGCAAAATGAACTTCATTGCGGTTGGAACAAAAGAACGTATCGATAAAGCACCAGACCTACCAACCTTTGTTGAAAAGGGCTATGACTTAACGATGGGGATTAACCGTGGTTATGTCGCACCAAAAGACACCCCGCCTGAAATCGTTGAAAAACTGGAGAAAGCATTAGAGGAAACATCAAAAGATGAAGACTACATTAAAGCTGTCGAAAACGTCGGTGCTAGCGTGAACTTCATGGGCACTGAGGAATACAAAGAATACCTAGACAAACAAGACAAAGTCATTAGTGACATCATCTCAAATCTATCTGAAGAATAAATCCATAGAGGGGATTCGCGTTCCCTCTATGTTTTGTTAGGAGGAACCATCTTGGGAGAGTTAATCTTAGCACTACTACTCGTGCTATTATCCATATTAATTTACATAAACTCAGATGATTTGCCGTCAATGAATGAATCCCAATTAGATCCAGGTTCATTCCCGCAATTTGTGGCCATCTTACTTGGTTCACTTGCGTTAATCCTGTCCATACAAAAAACAATCCAGCTAATGAAAAACAAAGAAGGCAGCCAATCATCGATCAAAGATATCATCCGCGAACACAAACTCGTGTTCATCACGTTAGGATTACTTCTATTATATATCCTGTTCATTCAAATCATCGGCTTTATCATTTCATCTATCATCTTTATGATCGTAACGGCACTCATTGTCGGTCCTAGAACGAAAAAGGACATTATCACCATCACAAGCATTGCCTTTGTGTTAACGATTGGCCTATATGTATTTTTCCAAAACGTACTACAAGTCAGATTCCCAACAGGACTATTCTTCTAAGAGGAGGGACATGCGATGTTTGATTTACTATATCTCGGTTTCGGAGAAATTTTAAACATAAAAATATTACTCGTTATATTTATCGGAGTCGTCGTTGGCGTCATCGCTGGACTCATCCCAGGGTTTACCGTAGCTATGGCGATCGTCCTTACGCTACCCTTAACATTCGGCATGGAGCCAGTCACGGGAATTGCGGCGATGATTGGGGTCTTCGTTGGCGGGATGTCAGGTGGTCTGATTAGTGCAGCCCTACTCGGTATTCCAGGCACACCATCATCTGTCGCGACCACCTTTGATGCCTACCCAATGGCGAAAAATGGTCACCCAGGTAAGGCCCTTTCGATTGGAATTTGGGCCTCATTCCTAAGCTCCATCATTAGCTTACTTATTTTAGTCACGATTGCCCCGCAGGTTTCGCAATTTGCGTTAAAATTCGGACCATGGGAAATGTTCGCCCTAATCTGTTTAGCCTTAACCATCATTGCGAGCGTGACAGGGGAATCGATGATTAAAGGACTCATTGCCGGCCTATTCGGGATCCTCATTTCAACAATTGGCGCTGATCCGATTATGGGCTTTGCAAGATTTACCTTTGATTTAAGCGTCCTAAGAGCAGGCATCCCGTTTTTAGTCGTCTTAATCGGCATGTTCGCAATCTCACGCTTAATGGAGTCGCTCGAAAAACCTCAGATGGAGAAAGACCTAAAAGAAAAACAGAAGGAAAATGCAGCTGAAGTCGCGTTCGTCCTCCGCCCGATTAAAACACTTAAAACCGTACTAAAGAAACCCGGCACACTCATTGGCTCCTCTTTTATCGGGTCCATTATCGGAGCCATCCCTGGAGCTGGGGGCAGTATTGCCAATATCGTTGCATATGATCAGGCGAAGAAATGGTCCAAGGATCCTAAAAAATTCGGTACGGGCTGCGAGGAAGGCGTTGTCGCATCAGAAGCCGGGAATAACTCAACGGTTGGTGGCGACCTCATCCCAACCGTTGCCTTAGGCATTCCAGGCTCAGCGGTCACCGCCGTCTTATTATCAGCCTTAATGGTGCATGGCATCACCCCTGGCCCGCTTCTCATCGTTGAAGAACCAGGCATTGTTGGGGGTATATTCGTTGCCTTCTTTATCGCCTCATTTGGTATGTTGATTACTCAATTCGCGGGCATGCGGTATTTTGTCAAAGTCACGCAGGTCCCAACGCATCTTCTCGTTCCAATTATCTTAATGTTATGTGTTGTCGGGACGTTCGTTTTAAACAACCGAGTCACAGACTTATACATTCTACTTGCGATGGGCATCATCGGTTACTTATTTACAAAATACAAATTCGCCCTCGCCCCAGCCATTATCGGCGTCATCTTAGGGCCGATTGCGGAGGTTAACTTAAGAAGAGCTTTTATGACCAACCCAGATTGGACGCTATTTGTATCAAGACCCATATCACTGACGTTTTTAGTTTTAACGGTCCTCTCGATCCTCTTTACGATTTGGCAGTCGAGCCGGACAAAAGCAAAGTTAAACAGACCTTAATTGTGAGGTCTGTTTTTGTCTATAAAAATTAATAAATTTTTCACCTAAATAAATACAAATTTTTCAATAAAATAGGTGACAAATTAGGACCATTTAATTATAATTTTATTGTGAATATTCATTCAGTTCCGGAGGCATGCCTACCATATTATACGGGGTAGGAAAAATGGTAACTAAGGAAATAGAATTCAATCAAATTCTAGAACAACACAAAGGGGTAATTTATCACCTAATCTATAAATTAGGTGTGAGGGATGATCATGGAGATTTCTATCAGGAAGGATTGGTTGCATTTTACGAAGCATATCAAAAATACTATGGACGAGACTCATTTACAAGAATAGCTTATATTGTCGTAAAGAGTCGTCTAATTGATCTCATTAGAAAAGAAAAACGCTACTCAGATCACTGTTTCGCTTCTCAGGACTTTCACCTTAGTCACAATGATGTTCCTTTTCAGGACACGTTAGACCCATATATCTTACTTCAGATTAAACAAGTGTTAACATCAAAACAATGGATTTACTTTAATAAAAGAATACTAGAAGGGCAGCCGGTTAGAGTGATTGCCGCACAAGAGCAAGCAACAATCGATGCTGTCAAAGGTTGGGGGAAGGAAGTTAAACGGAAATTGAGAAAACTATTAAAAGAAGATTACTGTTCATAATGTAAGGGGCACATAATTTTGTGCCCCCTATTATCAATAAAAAGCATGTTACAAACAGTTTAAAAATGGGTAACGTATCTACATACCCCCAGTGGTTCCATGTTATAATTTGTAAGTAACTATCAAAAAATTTGGAGGATATCATATGGAAGAAACGATCTCACTTCAAGAAATTTTTCAAGTATTAAAGAAAAGACTTAAATTAATTGCCCTCATAACGATTGGGGCCGCACTCATTAGCCTCATTATGACTCAATTATTTATTACTCCACAGTATGAAGCATCCACTCAGTTTATTGTGAATCAAAAAGATTCTGGTCAAGAAGCTCAATATGATGTGAACGACATTCGTTCTAATGTTGAAATGATTAATACATATAACGTTATTATTAAAAGTCCTCGTATATTAGACCAAGTCATTGAAGAGCAATCTTTAAATCTATCAGCTAGTCAGCTTTCTAATAAAATCTCAGTTAATAATGCTAATAACTCTCAAGTTGTTAGTGTGACGGTAACTGATTCTAATCCTACCAGGGCTGAAACGATTGCAAACACAACTTATGAAGTCTTCGAATCTACACTTCCTGACCTCATGAACGTTGATAATGTTAGCGTTCTATCAGAAGCAAGTGTCGGAAGTAACCCATCACCCGTCAGTCCGAACCTTAAACTGAATGTTGCAATTGCTCTTGTACTAGGAGTCATGGTAGGAGTGGGACTCGCATTCTTGCTTGAATACCTGGATAATACCATCAAGACAGAACAAGACATTGAAGATACACTCGGGCTACCGATTATGGGAGTTGTCTCTACAATTCAAGAACAAGAAATAAATCAAAGTTATAAACGAAAAAGAAGCAGAAGGAGAGATCGTATTGGCGCGTAAATCTAAATTAAGAAACCCACACTCACGTACGCTAATCGCAAGAGATCAAGTAAAATCGCCTATTACTGAACAATACCGAACCATTAGAACCAATATGGAGTTCGCCAACATTGATCAGGATTTAAAGTCTGTTCTATTAACATCTACAGGGCCATCTGAAGGTAAAAGTCTAACAGCAGCCAATCTAGCAATCGTGTTTGCTCAACAAGGTAAGAGGGTATTGTTAATTGATGCAGACTTAAGAAAACCGACCGTTCATTACACGTTCAGATTAAATAATACTTTTGGCTTGAGTAACTATTTAGTAGGAGACTATCAGCTTGAGAAAGTTGTCCAACAAACAAATGTAGAAAGTCTTGATATTATGACGTGTGGACCTATACCGCCGAATCCGTCTGAACTATTAGGTTCAAAAGCGATGAAGAGTTTATTAAAGGAAAGTAATGACGTTTACGATCTTGTTGTATTTGATACACCACCTGTTCTAGCAGTCACAGATTCTCAAATATTAGCTAACCTAGTAGATGGAGTATTACTTGTTGTACGTAGTAAACAAACAGAAAAGGAAGCTGCTAAGAAAGCAAAAGATCTATTAAATAAAGCTGAAGCTAATATTCTGGGCGCTGTACTTAACGATCGCGATATTAAAGACGGTGGCTACTACTATTATTACGGAAATTAAAAATGTTTAATTTTTCATAATTGACAGAAAATAACTATATAGTACAATAGTACTGTGGACAAAAATACGGGAGGAGGTATTTCTTATGATTGATTTCCACAGTCATATTTTATATGGTCTAGATGATGGTGCCGATTCAATGACAGAAAGTCTTGCTATGGCTAAATCAGCTGTCAAGGATGGTGTCAAAGTGATCTACGCAACACCACACCACTTACATCCTCTATTTGATTACAATCAAGAAGAGCTTTACGAACACTTTGATGACCTGAAAAAAGAACTGATCAACGAAGATATACCTGTTGAACTAAGGATTGGACAAGAAATTCGTATTAGCGGGGACCTCGTCGAACAACTTAACTCTAATCAAGCTTTAACCTTAGGTAATAGTGACAAATACGTATTAATTGAGTTTCCATCCGATCACGTACCAGAATATGCTCAGCGATTACTATTCGATGTACAAGTAGCTGGCTATCAACCAATCATTGCACATCCTGAGCGCAACAAAGAAATCATGCAAAAACCAGATGTACTATACAAACTCGTACGAGATGGGAATTTAAGTCAAGTCACCTCTGCAAGTGTCACAGGCGATTTTGGAAAAAAGATTCAAGAATTCAGCTTCGATTTACTTGAGCATAATTTAATTCATTTTGTAGCTTCAGATGCACATAATACAACGACAAGAGGCTTTACTTCGACTAGTGCCTGGGAGAGTATTAGAAGAGAATTTGGACTTGATATGGTTTATTTCTTAAGAGAAAATGCGGAGATCTTAGCAGAAGATGGCCATGTTATAAGCGATGAGCCATTTCGATTTAAGAGAAAGAAAAAGAAGAAGATATTTAACCTATTTTAAAATTATGTGACGTATTAAAAATGAGACTTCCTCATTAAGCCTCTAATTAAATCTTTTATTCATCAGAATGTCTTTTGGCAAACGACAAAGGCAAACCTATTGAAAAATAGGGACGCAAAGCTCAAGGGTCTAACGCATTGCTAAGATCGCCAGCTACCGAATGCCTACTTAACTTCATTTAAACTCAATTTAATTAAACATTATAGTAAAACAACCATCCCAACAATCAATGCAATAATGATTGATGAGAAGACTAGTTGTCTCTTTAATGCTGTTCGTCTATTTGGAATTGAGCGCGTTAACGTTTTTATTTCTTCTTCAGATAAGAAGTGTGTAGCGCTACGCTGTCTATTTTCATTCTTCATAAAAAATCACCTTGAACATCATAGCATAATTTGTCAATTGGTGTCTAATTTTTCCTCTAATAAATACAATTCAACAAAAGAAAAAGCCCACCCTAAAGGTGGACTTGTAACTTATTTCAATTCATTCGCAATAATTAATGGTAACGTATCATTTTCGTCCCAGATATCATTAAAATGACTTAATGGAACAGGTCTGTCACCTACTGATGGAGATAATTCTGGCGTAATAAACGGCTCATTAATATGGTACGCAAACCAATCTGAAAAATGTCCTAAATATTGATCAATTTCTCTGATAACAGTGTAACCAGTTTTATTACCTGCAATATTGGCTATTCTTCTAGTTTCTGAATGATTCGCCCCTCTAGCAGAACCATCCCAATAAATTAATTGACCTGAAGAATGATAACTAATTGCACCATTAAAATTATGTCGACTAGCATAATTTACTAAAGCTAATGACTCAGGTTCACTCACTGGGCTTGGCCCTTTGTAAAATTGAGACGAAGGATTATCTGGATAACTACCCGCATTATCCCAACCTACCGAGAAGTTTCGATTGATATCGACTCCACGTCCATTTGATTTCCAGTGTTTAAAATCATTGCTCCCATTATTGATATTCAATAGCTGTGACGTATTACTTAGTGCATAAGCTCCTTCTTGGACCAACGTAACACCATCTGGGTTGACCATCGTAATAAAATGTAGAGTTACATCATTTAAAGTGTCCTTCACATCCACTCCACTAATACGATTATCTTTCATATAAGCCTCAGCATAGGAATCAATCTGTTCCATAACTAGATTAGTAGAAATCCACTCTCTAGCATGAATAGATGCTGTAACAAGTGTATCATTAGATCCCTTCCCTATTTTAACTGCATAAATTTTACGTCCATCATTAGACCGGCCAATGACCTCCGCTTCAATTAAATGAGGATATGTGTTTTCAAGCTTTTTAATATCCGAGACCATTTGATTATAAGAGTACTCAGTCTTAGGATTCACGATTGAATTAAACGTAAATTTATCTAAAGAAATATCGTCTTTTGAAATATAACCTTTGTGTCGCTCTCCATCTACAAACACGATAGCTTCATACCAATTGCGAGTAAATGTTTTAAAGATCAATTTAGAGTTGAAATCATAACCCTTTAATTTTTTAGAATTTTTACTAGTACTCTTATACACGTAAGTTTTTTCTTTAGAAGCATAACCTTCAACTAGATCTTGCTTCGCATTTTGATTAATAACATCCGATTTATAAATATAACCTGTTGTTCGCTTATTATTAACATAAACTATAGCTTCATACCAATTTTTTAAATACGTTTTATAATATAATAACTTGCCTTCACGATATGATTTTAGTGAACTTGCCCCTTTACTCGGGAGCTTGTACACATGAACAGTTGAGTTATAAGCATAACCCTTTAAACTCTTTTGATTCTCTACAGGTTCTTCTACATCTGACTTATGAATATAACCTGTTTTCGGTTTGCCATTGACATAGACTAACGCTTCGTACCAATTGTTTAAATAAGTTTTATAATAAAGTAGTTTACCTGCTCTATAAGATTTTAACTGACCTGATTGACGACTTGGACGGTCATAAACGTAAACCCGATCTTTGACAGCTACACCTTTTAGATTTTCTTGATTCTCAACAGGTTGTTCTACATCACTCGCCTTAATATAGCCAGTTTTTCTCTCACCGTTTACGTAGACGATTGCTTTATACCAGCCATTTAAGTAAGTCTGATAGTAGAGTTTAGATCCTTGGGAATAATCTTTTAATACTCTTGAGTCGTCATTTAAACTAGAATACACATTTGTTTTCTGCTTTAATGCAATTCCAGATAGATTAACTGGTTGATCAGTCGGTTCTTCTACATCAGATGCTGAGATGTACCCTATTCGTTTAGAGCCATTCACATAGACAATTGCCTCATACCAACCATTTATATATGTTTTATAATAAAGAACTGACCCTTTATCATAGTTTTTTAGAACATCACTAGATTTGGATGCCATTGTATAAATGTTTGTTGGGCTGGTCATCGCCACGCCCTGAAGTAACTCAGGATTATTTGTCGGAATTTCAACATCATTAACGTGTATGTAGCCTGATTGAGCTTCTCCATCTACATAAACTAATGCTTCGTACCATTGATCTAAATACGTCTTGAAATACAACAATTTACCTTGCCTATAACTTTTTAAAGTTGAACTTGATTTCATCGGTTCACTATAAACATTTGTACTTTTATTTAACGCAATACCGGTTAAACTTTTTTGATCTTCAACAGGGTATTCTATATCACCTTTGTGTATATAACCTGTAGCAGCCTCTCCGTCCACATAAACTAATGCTTCATACCAGTTTGATGTGAACGTTTTATAATATAATAGCTTCCCTTCATTATATTCCTTTAACACTTTAGAACCTTGGTTTGGATTTTGATAAATAGGCGTTCCTTTTGAGTATCCTGATTTTAACTCTTGTTCCTTGTCTATAACCTCAATGTTATCTTTATGTATATATCCTTCTACTTGACCTTTTTCTTCATCGTTTAAACTAATTAAAAACCAGTTTTTAAACTCAGAAGAATGTACTTTTACGATTGAGCCTTTCTCAAATGTTTTTAGTATAGTAGAATCCTTACTGTTCTCGCTATAAACATTTGACTCCTCTAAAATTAATACCTCACTTTCAGCTTCTTCAGCACTCACCCCTTGAAGAAAACTAAATAACATCCCAGTAAAAAATAACACAAACAAGAATTTCTTCATGATCTCTCTCCTATTACAAGACTTTTAATTCTATTATACTTTAGTTACGATTTAATTTTAATAGAGTAATAGGATTTTTCTGAAATTGCAGTATAAAAAAACCAACTGAATTAATCAGTTGGCAATAGATCTAGTATTAATTTAATAATTTTGTCTTGTGTTTCTTCACTCATATTAGACCCTGAAGGTAGGCATAAACCATTTTCAAAAAGTTGGTCGGAAATACTTTCATTATTATGATGACTATAATATTTACAACCCTCAAATAGTGGCTGTAAATGCATTGGTTTCCATACTGGTCTAGCTTCTATATTCTGTTCATCTAATGCATGAATAATGTCATTGCGAGTGATACCCGCTTTTTCAGGATTAATGGTCAATGCCGTTAACCAACGATTGGAACGTGTATCTTTTAATTCAGGCTGGAACTCAATGCCTTGAATATCCTTAAAAGCTTCATAATAATTATTAAATACAGATCGTCTTTGATTCACACGTTCATCTAAGACTTCTAACTGTCCTCTACCAATTCCAGCTACGATATTACTCATTCGATAGTTATAACCAACTTCACTATGCTGATAGTGAACGGCAGGGTCACGAGCCTGTGTTGCTAGAAAACGAGCTTTTTGAATAGATTCCTCATCATTGGAAACTAGGGCTCCCCCACCTGATGTTGTAATAATCTTATTACCATTAAATGAGTAAATCCCAAACTGGCCAAAGGTACCACTCTTTTGACCTTTGTATTCGCTTCCTAATGATTCAGCAGCATCTTCAATAACCGGAACATTATATCTATTACAAACAGTTATAATTTCATCCATTTTCGCGCTTTGGCCGTATAAATTAACGACAATAACAGCTTTAGGCAAATTCCCATCACGTTTAGCATCCACTAACGCGTGTTCTATAGCTACTGGAGACATGTTCCAAGTATCCGGCTCTGAATCAATGAATACTGGTGTAGCACCCTCATATAGCACAGGGTTAACAGTTGCTACAAATGTTAAAGAGGAACAGAAAACGGTATCCTCTGGTTGAACATCCAATAGCTTCAATGCCAAATGAATAGCTGCTGTTCCAGATGAAACAACTGCTGCATGATTAATAGAATTATATTCCGACAACTCTTTTTCAAAACCATCCACGTTATTTCCTAATGGAGCGATCCAATTAAGATCAAATGCTTCTTGAATATATTTTTGTTCATTACCAGACATATGCGGGCTTGATAAAAATACGCGTTCCATGTAATTCCTCATTTCATGTTATAATTAGTTCATCTTAAAAGCTTGCTTTAACATACTTAAATTATGCTCTTTACTATCGTATCAATCCCTTGCACATATATCTTTCGTATATACTTTTTAAGTCTAGCAAATAATTTACTTAAAAGGTTTTTCGTACCCATGTAGATCTATTTCATTTTTAAAGTAATTTGTAACAATATAGGACATTTCAGAATTATAATAAGAACTCAAATCTTTTTTATTTGTTCGAAATTCACTTTTAGCCCTTGGCATAAAACTAACAATATCAAAATCTAGTTTATTTTGAATAAATTGTAGCTCTTCATTTAAATTTTCATAATTACAAATATAATCTAACAAAATTTCACCATTTGAACTTGAATACAATGGATAATTATATGCTTTAGCATAGTTTCCTTTTTTAAACCACTCTGCAAAAGTTAATTCCTGTTTACTTTTTCCCACTTCATAATGATATAGTGAAACAACCTTATCCCATGGATTTCTATCGATTGAAAACTTAAAGTAATCATGCCATTTGTCATTACCTATAAAGTTTTTTACTTCTTCGGCGGGCATATGGTTATAATATTTAAAGGGTGTTTTTTTTCTAACATGATAATTGAATTTTTCTTTCAAATTTAGTTCATTATATGATTTCAGAAAATTTATTGGGTATAACCCTTCATCCTTTCTTAACTCTTCATCTATAGATGAAATAGGAGTTATTATATCATTCGAACCACAATACCTGGACAAAGCTATTTCTAAACTAGTACCAGCTGTCTTTCTAGTTTTTATAAAAATAAACTTATGTTTATGAGAAACAATCATTCTATCACCTCTAAAATATTAATTAATAGTTTAACTTAATAATAATATTTATTATTTCAATTTCAATTTAATATATTTGTTGATTTCATTTAAAATACGTTTATCTTCATTATTCATCCCTACAAAATAGTATAATATTAGGAAAATCATTATGTAGGCTATTGCAAGAATTAAGATACTAATTATAAAATGAAAATCAATAAATAATTTTAAAAAGTAGATTACTATAAAACTTAGACTTACACTGAGTAACATTTTGAGAAAGTATCTATCATAAGGTTGGATTCGGTGGATGCTATATAATAAGATCAGTTTTAAAATGTTAGCAAATGCAACTGACATTAATGAAGCCAGCGCCGCTCCTTCAATTCCGAATTTCGGAATAAATGTTAAGTTCAGAAAAATGTTTAATATTACTGTCATAAAATTTATTATCATTGTAAGAAAAGGGTGTCCCGTCATTGTCAAAAATTGCCCTGCAGAGCCTACACCTGCATTCACAACTTGACCAATAGCTACTAGCACTAAAGCTGTTGATCCAAATAAAAACTCATAACCGAAAACAAGCATAATCTCTTCATTTAATAATAAAATTAATCCGAATGCAAGTAAATTAACAGTGACTACCCATTTCGTAATAGTTTTAAACATCAATTCTAGTTCTTTAATATTTCCTTTATGAAAAAGTGATGAAATAGTAGGAGCAAATATCATATTGAAGGCAACTAAAGTAAAACTGCTAAGAGTTCCAATTTGTAAAGCAATCCTATAAACACCAACATCTTGATCATTAAGAAGATACCCAATCATAAAAACATCTGTTTTTTGACTTATGAATCCAAGAAATCCAGTAAATAACAAAGGAAATGAATACAGTAACACTTGCTTATAATTCTTCATTGATTCTAAAGAAATTTTACCAAATAAATCTTTTTTTCTTATTGCATTAATCAAATATAAACAACCTATTATTATTGAAACATAAAAAGAAAGAATTATTGTTTCTATTTGATTACCTAGAAAAATTATAGAAATCACTAAAACTAAAATTTTCAATAATGGTACAATAAAATCCTGATTAATTACAAACGGCTTAATGTGTTTCACACCTCTAAACACACCCTGTGCCAATTGTGATAGTGCTAAAAAAACAATAAGTGGAACAACTAAATAATAAATACTATTGTATGCTTCTTCTTTGCTATTTAAGACAGTATTCAATATAAAATCACTATTTAAGATTAGTACAAATGATAATATTACACCAATTAAGGAAACTATCAAAAAGCTTATAGTTATAATTTCACTTTTAAATTTATAGTTTTTTTCTTCATCCAATTTCGGTATATAATAGACTATTCCTTGTTGAATTCCCAATAGGGCTATTATTGGAAAAAAACTAATAAAAGTAAATATATAAGTGAATTTCCCGAATAATTCTGCCCCTAAATAACGTGCAGCTAAAACGTTAAATATCAATCCTAATACTAAACCTAATACCTTTCCTATAAATACAATTCCAGATTGCTTTGTAACATTTTTAATTTCCTTTGACATTAATATTCACCTTTTGAATTATCAATTAAAACCTAAATGAAAATAGTTATTCAGAGCTTTAACCAAAGATTTAAGTCTCTTATTATTATATTCTCAGATTTTTTATATCATAAAAATATTTAATTAAATATCTTTGTGTCTTTTCTCATTGATGGAGAAAAGACCCGTAACAAGATTTCTCAATGTAAATATTTAATTTCCATTTGGATTATAACTATATAAAGCATCTGCAAATTTCTTATAGTAAATATAACCTATTATCGTCTCGCCTTCGACAAAATGTTAAACAATTTGCAATTGCAAAACATTAGTTTACTTTATTTATTGAGTACAATCTATCTTTTCCACAGCGATAAATCTCTATCAAGCAACTTTTCTAAATAATTGATTTCCTCTTTATATTCATTAATCAAATGATTTCTAGTCTTTTCACTCATTTTATCATAATGGTCTGACATATTTTTTGTTATTAAATATTTTTTTAACCTTTTTCTGTGAAATTCAGGGATTATTTTTTTTAGCAATTCTTTTAATAGGTTCTTTTGATTCAACAAGTAATTTAATTTCTTACTCTTAGGTTTATTACTGACGTTATGTACTTTTTCGGTATTTATTTTTACTTCATGTTCAACATTCAGAAAATTAAAAATATCAAATAATGTAGCATACGGATTTTCTTTAAAGTCTTCAAACAAAAAAACCTTTACATTATTATCACCAAAGAAATCAAAATAGTTCTCTATTTGCCAGGAGTATTTTCCACCTGCAAAATAATGAAAACCATATTTCCAACCTTTTAATATTCTACTTTCCTCTGCCTTCAATCCTTCTTCAAATGAAAGGTTTTCTGAACCGTTTCGAACTTGATGTCGGTACATAGAGTAAGCACGATCAACTGGATTTCTTAACATTACAATAATTTTTGCATTATTATTAAATTTTTTAATTTTATTTGCAGCATCAGATGAATACAAATAAGATGTAGAAGCTTCTCCGATAACAGTATTATCAGGTGCATCTTCAAACATCTTTAAATATTCATTAATGTTATTTACATGCTCACCACCAGGCTTCATATTCCCAAAAAAGTGTGGTTCTTTTCTTTCTGGGAAATATATTTGTGGATGTTGTTTCAAATATTCATACAGCGAAGTCGTACCTGACTTTGCTGCACCAATGATAAAAAAATCTGGTATTTTTTTATTCATGTATTTATTATTCTCCTTTATTACATACAATAATTTCAACTTAATTTAATATACAATCAATATTCAATTTAAAATTTCCAATAATTTATATTCTTGTCGGCATAAGATAAAACCTTTATTATATCTTCTTCTAATATATTTAATATATCTTTTTTTAAATTACCCTCAATTGTATTTTGGGGAATAGGCTTAGAAACTTTAGATTTTACGAATCTTTTTATTATGTAAGGCATTTTGAGTCTTTTATTTATTTCTTGGAGTAATTTAGATACTTTTTTATATTTTGGATTTATCATAGTTTTCCCTTGACTTGGATTCAAATGTACATCTTGGTTACTTACATCAACTTTCTCTACTCCAAGGAAATCATAAATATTAGCCATTACTCCATCAGGATCGTTTACAAAATCCTCAAATAAAATTACTTTAATTTGATTATCATTAAAAAACTTCCTATATTCCTGTATTTGTTCCCAATATTTCGAGGCCTCGAGAAAAGGGGGATAATTAAATATAGCTTTTTTAAAGTCTAAAGGCATTATATTAATATTTACCCCAAACTTTTGTTCATATATTTTCTCTCTCCAATGCCCTGTACTCATTGTTTGTTTCCATACAGATTCCATCCTCTTAATTGGATTTCTTATAATATAGATGATTTTGGCATCTGAATTATAATTGTGGATTTCTCTTGGAACCCAAGGTACTACATTTAACTCACTATAAATTGGACTAACTTCACCTATTACTTTTTCATCATCATAGTGATAATAATAACTTTCATAATTTACATTTTTTCTGTGATTAGTCTTCTTTGCAAAATATCCAGTTTCTTTTAAGTTAGACATACATATATTTGGATGCTCTTTTAATATTTCATATAAACTCGTAGTGCCACATTTAGAAGCACCAATAACAAACAAATTAGCTTTTTTCATAATAACCTCCAATTCAAACCTCTCATATACCTCTTGATTAAGCATTTTATATAAATTCAATTTTTTCATTTGATCGATAATACTATATAACTTTAATTAGAATAAATTCAATAACTGGATTTAGATTAAAAAATTTCTAAAGAAAAAAGAAAGAATAATAGATAATCCAAATTATAAGTAAATATTTTATTGAGGCTACAACATTACATCTAATAGGAAGCAATTTTGTATATACTATTCACTGCCTTCTTTAAAATAGCCACTCATCAAAATATCGCATATTTTGTAATAGAACGCAAAAAACTGTGAATAGTAAAAGACAAAGAACATTTAATTTTGACTGGTTTAACTGGAACTAACTAATTTATTTTTATAATAGATTTATATAATAAGTGTAAATCTATTAAGACTAATGATAAGTAATATGCACTTTAAATAGAAACAATACACGTTTCTATTTAGACTATAGCTATAAAATAGTTCTTATTTCTAAATTTCTTGTTATAAATTCAAGATATTTAGGTATATAACTAACAAGCCCATGAGTGTAAACTAAGGTGAATAACTTATGTATCTATATAATAATGTTCAGAAATATTAGTGCCTGGGAATTTAGTTGCACTTCCATGCCCTAGACCAAATAATAATCCTATAGTTATACCTATAAATACTAATCCTAATTCCATTGTATTACTATCATTGTTAATCTTTAATTGATAATTCATAAAACTTCTGCTCAATACTTACTATTGAATCCCAATTAAAAGAATCCTCTACTCTATTTCTTAGCAACCTAGCATTATTTTTATAATCTTCATTTTTTAAAATTTCAATTGATCTTTTGCTAATATTAAATATAAAATAATTGTCTAGATTAAACACATTCTTATAATTCCCTACAGCTTCAGGAATTCCCCCTACATTACTACCTACAACTGGAATCCCCATAGCATTCGCTTCCAAAACAACCATACCTAGACCTTCCATTCGGCTAGGTATTACTACTAAATCTACGTCATTTAAAAATATAGGAACAGAATCTTTGTCTACATTGCCAGTAAACTCAACTATATCTTCAATACCTAAATTAGAAATTTCTTTTTTTAGCGAGAGTTTTAAAGGGCCATCGCCAACTATTTTAAATCTAGTACTAGGGTATCTCATATGAATATTACTAAATATTTTCGGAAGTAAATCTGCACCCTTTTTGTATTCTAAAGAGCCTACATACCCTATTTTTTTAAATTTTTTATTAAATTCATTCTTCAAATAAAATTTTTCAGTATCAACGCCATTATAAGTAATCACCGCATTCTTACCTGAATAACCTTTATTAATAGCTGAATTTAACAACTCCTCACTAACGAAAAAACATTTATCGGCATTTTCTAATGCAGTAATTAATTTACTCAAATTTTTCTCTTTAACACTGTTTACATCACTACCATGTAAAGTGATAAAGTAAGGTATTTTAAATTCCTTACCTAAAAGATAAGCAATATACCCGTGAGGCATCCCCCAGTGGGCATGAATAACATTCGAATCAATGATCTCTCTATATTGCTTTTCTTTGTATAATTTAACAATCCTTTCAGCATCACTACCTTGTAAAAGCCTTTTTATGTATTTAAATAAAGATATTCGAATATTTTGATTGTAGATTGCCAGCCCATTAATTTCATTTTTATCCATAAGTTTTGTGTCAATTGATGAATCTTTATTAAATATTTTAAGCAAAAAATTTATAAAAGTAGTTTTGTAGTAGTTATTGTTTACGATAAAAACATCATTATATTCAGCATGTCTTTTTACACGTTCAAATGTTGCGTTAATTAACCCTCCCGTTTTTTGTGAATCTAAACTTGTAATATAAAAAATTTTCACTAATACCACCGACCGTTTATTATTAATAAAAGTTATTAAGTAAATAAATATGAATTTTAGTCTGAATCAGCGTCTCTCTTCATAAGTTAATCCCTGAAAGCTTATTATTATAGCCCAGAACACCCACATCCATTCACTGCTAATTAGAGTACTAGAGCTCAATGAATTAATTGTAAAAGAAGACATTATACATAATAAGCCAATAGAGATAGAAGTTATTACTTCATTTTTTGATTTTACTATATTTATAATAAGATCTTTAACGAGTTTGTAATAAAATATAACGTATAAGAGAAAAGTTAAAACACCATAAGTAGATAAAATTTCAATCCACCAATTGTGTACAGCTAAAACACTGTCTGTTTGAAATGTACTATAATTCATCATCCAGTACTCTAAATTACCAGTGCCAGTGCCAAAACCAAAAGTTTCAAATAAGAAGATTAAAGCATTTTTATATAAATTCTCACGTATGTATATTGATCCCGTTTCTGCAGAAAAATCAAAAGTCAAATTATTTGTTAAATATTCAACAATATCTGAAATAAACACAGATGATACTGCAAAAATCATCAATATTAAAACCATTAGTCCATATAGTACCTTAGCTTTTCTTTGTATAAAAATTGTTATAATAAAAAATACAACTATTCCGATCACTAATCCTATAATATTGGCCCTAGAAGAAGTCATAATTAATGTATAAACACTTAAAAAAATAAAAACTACGTAAATTAACTTAGCGATAAAACTGGATGTATTTTTAAAACAAATCGCTAAAGTGAATATAGCAAACGTAATAAAAGTAGCATAATTATTTGTGTTATTAAAAATTGATACAGGATGATCATATACAGAATATATAGGAACTCTATCTTCATTTAAAAAAAAGTAATTGTTAGTGAATATTTCATAAATTCCAATAATTATATGAAAAATGCTCATAATAGAGAATAATCTAAAGCCCACTAATATATCATTAACGTTATTAAATATGTAACTAAATGAAATTATTAGAAAAGTTGCGAGTCCAATAAAATATAGGTCTTGAATCCATGAAGCATAATCCTCGACCCATGCAATTGTGATTATAGAATAAAAAAACCAAAATATAAAAAACATTATTGAATAACTTTGACTATTCTTTTTATTTATAGTAAATTTATCATTTCTTACCCACAGAATCACAAAAGTGAAAATCATAAGTATTAAAAAAGTGATTCTAAATAGAGAAAATTGAAAAAATACAAGATCAACTGATATTGTTGTTGCTCCCAGTAGGGAAGTAATTATGCAAAAGTATGCTACATCTTTAACATTTTTAACCATAGTAACATTAATCCTTATCTAATATGTTTATAGTTTAAGATTTGGTAATCAATTCAAAAACATTATTTGTATAAAGTTAAATTAACACAGTATTCTCCAAGTACACAAATTTAATCCAACAGATGAGAATACTTTAAATCTAGTAAATTTTAAGATGTTCGATACATAGAACACCCTAAAAACAGTCCGTATTAAATTAGCGGGACGAAACCATTCTATTTGTTTTTCATCAAGTAGTTAAAATGAAAACTCGATTTAAGCTCTGCCCATTTAAGGAGTTATATCAATTGTTCGTTAGCGCATTTGAGTATTCTTGATTATAAGTAACATATTTCCCAAATATAATGTTATGATTACTATTTTATTACCTCATCATAAATTTTATTGTATTCATTAGAAATCGTTTTCCATTTAAAACGTTCCGAGTTTACCAAACATGTCTCAGATATCTGCTTGTATACACTTAAGATATCCTTAATCTTACTTGCAATCTCTTTTTCGTCATTTGATGTTACTTTTTTCCCAACCTCCCCATCACTAAAGTGACCATCAAAGCCTTGCCCTTTTGAATAAATTACTGGTAAACCTTGGCTCATTGCTTCCGGGTATACTATTCCAAATGTTTCTTTAAATGAAGGCACTACTAAAATATCATTAGCTCGATATATCTCTAACAATTCTATTTTTCTACTAACAGGTGGTAGATATTTAATAAACCTATGTTTTATAAGATTTTTATACACATTATGATCCATTACTTTACCCACTACCGTAAATTCACATTCATATCCATTATCAATTAACTTTTCAACCGCTTTTGCTGTAGACAAAACATTCTTATTATTGTTTACGTCTCCAACATGCAGAATTTTAATGTCATTTTCACTTTTTGTTTTAGGATTATTCTTATTTTTTAACCAAAAATCATCGACACCGTTTGGTATGATATGTGTTTTATTTTCAATCTCATCCTTTAATGATTTGGGAATGAATTGACTAAGAACTTTTTCCTTGTAAGGAGGTGAAATGAAAATAATTTTATGAGCATGTTTTAAAATTTTAATTCCTAATTTCCTAAGATGTATCATTTTTTTGAAAAACAAATTAACATCAGTATTCCGAACAGCGACAACGTATGGTGTCCGATATTTCTTGAACAGTTTAAAGGCAATATAACCATTAGTGAACAATGAATGTGCATGTAGTATAGAATAATTTGTTACATCGTATTTAAATTGAATGTCTTTTAGGATTTTTTTTTGCTTTAAGTGAAATATATAACGATCGTATTTTTTATGGTTTTCGCTAATTATTGTGTAGTCTCCTAAATTTCGATTTATTTCAAAACCTTTAGCAACTGGAACAAACACATCAATATCTAACCCTTGTTCTTTTTGCTTATCGTACATATTTTTATAAAATGAGCTTGTACTATAATATGAATTTATATGTAATACTTTCAATTAATTTCACTCTCTTCTACAGTCTCCAATATTCAAATCCCTCGGCCTCTATTGATTCTCTGTCCAAAACGCTTTTAACATCAATAATCACCTTGTTTTCATTGGAAACATTAGCAAATAATTTGTTAAATACAGATAAATCCATATCCTTAAATTGATCATGTGCAACCGCTAGTACAATACAATCGAGATCATTTAGTTGATCCATAGAAGTTAATTCAAGACCATATTCTTGATATACTTCTTCAGGATTTGCTACTGGATCCACAATTTCTGGTTCAATTCCAAACTCATTTAATCCATAGACAATATCAATGACTTTAGAATTTCGTGTATCTGGTGTATTTTCTTTAAAAGTCAAACCTAAAATAGCTACTTTAGCTTGTTTAACAACTTTATTTGTTTTAATTAATTTTTTTATTATTGCATCAGCTACGAATTCACCCATGCTATCATTAATTTTACGTCCTGAGAGTACAATTTGACTATGATACCCAAGTTTTTCTGCTTCGTAAATAAAGTAATAGGGATCAACACCAATACAATGGCCACCAACAAGACCTGGAGTAAACCCTAAGGCATTCCATTTTGTGTTCATTGCCTCCACAACATCTGTTGAATCAATGCCCATTCGGTCAAAAACCATAGCTAACTCGTTCATGAATGCAATGTTTATATCACGTTGGCTATTTTCAACTACTTTTGCAGCTTCAGCAACTTTTATTGACTTTGCTCTATGTACCCCAGCGTCAATAACAAGTTCATAAACTTGTGCAATTTCATCCAAGGTTTCTTCATCAATTGCTGAAACAATTTTAACTATCTTTTCCAATGTATTAACTTTATCACCAGGATTAATTCTTTCAGGTGAATAACCAACCTTAAAATCCACACCACATTTCAAACCCGATTCCTTCTCCAAGATTGGAATGCACACATCCTCTGTAACACCTGGGTAAACAGTTGATTCATATACAACAATTGATCCTTTAGTTAAATTTCTACCAATTACTTTACTTGCCCCTTCAATTGGAGACAAGTCAGGTGTTTTGTCAGGTTTAATCGGAGTTGGAACAGAAACAATATGGAACCTTGCTTCTTTTATCTTTGATTCATCATCAGTAAATTCGATTGATGTGTCTTTAATTTTTTGATTACCAACCTCTTCGGTTGGATCAATTCCTGATCGATATTGGTCTATTTTAGACTTATTTATATCAAATCCTATAACATCTACTTTATTTGCAAAAGCTACAGCTATTGGTAAACCTACATAGCCTAGACCGATTACTGATAATTTTTCATATTTATTTAATATACCTTCAACTAAACTCATGGTGATCTCCCCTTTAAGTACTCTCTATTAATTCAATCAACTTATTAGTTAACTCTTTATAATCAAAATCATAAGATGCCTTTCGTGCATTTTCACCTAAAAATTGACGCTTTTCTCTGTTTTCTATTAAATATAATATGTTTTGAGCTATGTCACTTGGATGTTGGTTGCTAGAACTTAAACCACAATTATATTTCTGATAGACACTAAAACCAGTAGTATAAGTCTGAACAATAGGATTTCCAGCTGCTAAGTACTCAAACAATTTGTTTTGACTTTGTCCATACTTATCTAGTGAAGTGCTAGAATTATGCAATATATTAATAGTGGATTTTGTCAATATAGATGGAATAAACTTTTTATCTACTCTACCTTTGAATATAACATTATTTATTCCTTCTCTGTTACAACGGTCTATGAGGTTCTCAAGTTCGTTGCCATTACCAAATATTAAAAATCTGATATCGTTCTTACCTTCATGCTTAATTAATTTAGCAACATCTAATAGGTTATTTATATTATTTACTTTTCTTATTGAACCAGTATAAACAATATTCTTTTGATTCCTATTGTCTAAATCAGAGTCAATATATTCATAGTTTTCACAGTTATAATCAAAGGTTTCAAGCTCCACTCCATTACTTATATGATGTACATTATTTAAGTTAATATCATTACTCCAACCCTTATCTTCTATATACTTTCCTCCACCAGGCCAAGTCATTATTATTCTATTTGATTTTTTGTATATCCATTTTTCACCTTTATATAGTAATTTAGTTAATATATTATTGGGCTTAATTACACCATAGGCTACTAAACTCTCTGGCCATAAATCCCTTACTTCAGTTATGCAAGGTATATTATAGTATTTAGCCAATTTTACCCCTGCTATTAACGCTAGTGGGTGAACACTCGAAGCAATTATGATATCGGGTTTAGAATTCACTTTTGAATACTGCTTTGCAGCTTTTTTAACATTTTTATAGAAGGAAAGCATGTTTTTAATTCGCTGAATTCCATTATCCTCATAAGGTCGAGTCTTTACAAAATTAAAGGGAATACCATTTGAGTGTTCTGTTACATATAAAGATTCTCCAGTATCAACATAATCATTATTATTATGTCTTGTATTAGCGCAGAATATTACAGGGTTATAGTCTTTAGACTTTAAGTTAGATGCAAATGAATAATGACGTCCACCTTCGTTATAATACATATCAGTTGCATAATGATTAAGTATCCAAATATTTTTTTTCATTATAACGCACTTCTTTCTTAACAAAAGCTAATATAAATTTAAAAATCTATTCCGTCCTCCTAAACATTAAATGAATCTATTTAGGTATTGTGTATGTTTTATTACTTTTTCTGTACCGGAATACCTACATAAGTCCCCGATTCCTTAATTGATCTTAGAACCAAGCTACTTGCTCCAATAATTATACCCTCACCAATACATACATTATTTAAAATTGTACTTCCGATACCAATCCAAGACATATTCTCAACTATTACATTACCACCTAAATTTGAACCAGGTGAAATATGTACAAAATCTCTGATTCTATTATCATGATCTATTGATGCGGAAGTATTTATAATGCAACACTTACCAACAGTACTATCAGCATTGATAACAGCTCCAGGCATAACAATTGTACCCTCACCAATTAATACACTGTCACTTATAGTGCTATTTGGGTGAATTAATGTAATAATGTTTACATCAAATTTAACCAAGAAATTATATACTTTTTGACGTATGTAATTATCACCTATGGCAACGAAAAAGTCATAACCATTCTTATATTCTTTAGCACTATCAATATTTCCAATTACTTTATGTCCATTTATTTCATTCAACTTATCATTATCATCTAAAAAATAAATGTTTTCCCATTTGTTCATTTGATTAGCTACATCTACAGCAACTTTTCCATGTCCGCTGGCACCTACAATGATTAAATCACGACTCAAAACAATCACCTATTCATTCCCGATAAATTTCTCGTTAGTACTAGACGTTGTAGAAGTGATTCCTTCTCTTAGAAAAACTTTTAAAACCGTTAGTATCATGATTTTGATGTCTAAAATTAAACTCACTTGATCAACATACTGTACATCTAACTTGAATTTTTCTTGCCAACCAAGGGAATTCCGTCCGTTAACTTGAGCCAACCCGGTTAAACCAGGTCTTACTTCATGTCTTCTTCGTTGATAATCATTATATAAATTTAAATATTCCACTAATAATGGTCTGGGGCCCACGATAGACATGTCACCTTTAAGAATATTAAATAATTCAGGTAGTTCGTCAAGTGATGTTGACCTTAGAATTTTTCCAAATTTGGTTAAACGGATATCATCTGGTAGTAATTCACCATTGTCATCAACTTCATTTGTCATCGTACGAAATTTATACATTGTAAATATAGTCTCATTTAAACCAGGGCGTTGTTGTTTAAAAATTACAGGAGAACCGATTTTAGTTTTTATTAGTATAGCTAATAAAATTAGAAGTGGGCTTAAAAACAATGTAATTATTATAGCAATAGTGAAATCTAGTATTCTTTTAAATAATGAACTATACAATTTTCTTATCATCACACTTAATCACTCCTCCTTTACAATCTGCTACTTAACTTTACAGTTTTTTAGTATTTAGCATAATTATCCTCTTTCACTTCATCTTGGCCTAACCAATGACATTAGAATCGTCGCCTTTAAGCATCCATTAATATCACTAACATCAAAAGACGATCTACAAAATCATAACAGTAAATGAATTATTGTTCGTTTAATGCAACAGTTAGTTGTGATTCGTTAGCTGCTTAGACTTTGTGTTGGCCTAAGTGGTCCATGACTTTTTGTTTAAGACGTATTGACCCATAATTTCAAATTTTTCTAGTAGCCTGTATTTACTTTACCTTAACTTTGTAATAATTCACCCTTCTTTGGCGCGTTGACCTCTGCCTGTTACAATGAGGAGGAATAGAGTTAATAAACTGCTACTGTTATAATGTTTTTTTTGACTTTGGTTATAATTGCTCTCCCTTACTTTGATTCCAGTAATCTCTAATGAAAACTATGAAAACCCCAAGCATTAGCCCTGATACTAAGGCAACGCCTATATTCAACATTTTATTAGGAGAAATAGGACTAGATGGTGTATACGGTTTAGATAAAATATTTACCCGTTCATCTACAATTTGTAAATCTTCGGCAGATAAAGCATCTTCGTATTTTTGATAATACTGCTTATATTTATTATTTGCTTGATCAATTTTGGCGTTTATTTGTTCATATTCGACTTGAGTAATTTTCTCTAAATTTCTTAATTCCTGTAAAAGACTTTCATTAGCTTCTAATACATATTGCGAATCACTCGCATTTTGTTGGAATAAAACAAGCAATGGTAATCCTTCCGAGTCTTCCAGTTTGTTATATTCACTTAAATACTCATCCAGGGACTCTTCTTGCTCTTTTAGTTTATTTTCATACATAGATTTATAGGAAGTAATATAATCTGAAAGATTAGAGCTTATATGTTTTTTAGTGTTTGTGACAACAGCTTCTAGTATTTTTGCAATCAAATCCCGATTAGATCCTTGAATAGAAAGATTGATTAATAATTCATTATTTTTTGGCTTAGTAACATTAAGACTACCTTGCAATGATGAAACACTTCGCTCTAATTTAAGTTCCTCAATTGTGCTTTGTAGCACTTCAGGAGATTTCATGACTTCAACAACTACATCTCTTGAAGTGGAATTATTGGTGTATTCAGTTAGTGAACCTATAGGTAGGTCTGTATTATTAATAATCACTGAGCTTTTTGATTCATATGTAGGAATCACCATCACAAAGCTATATAATGCTGCTAACAAAACTGCAATTGCTGTTATACTAGCTATAATCCACTTTCCTTTCCATAATGTTTCTATAATCTCTCTTAAACTAATTTCCTGTTCCAAGTGTATTCCCCGCCTTATCTAGTTAGAAATAGAATAAATATTCTTTTCATCTCTTTTTATTAATCTCATTACTTTAGACTTTAATTCTTTCTCTTCCGATTCAACCAGTTTCTTTATTTCGGTTTCAATATTAATGTTTTTATTAAAAGTCGCTTTACCTATATATATTTTAGGGAAGATTTCTTTGTTCGTTACTTCATCTTCACCAAGCAACTCTTCATACATTTTCTCACCTGGCCTAATCCCTGTATATTTAATTCCGATATCTTCTAAATTAAAACCTGACAAACGAATTAAATTTTCAGCTAACTCGACTATCTTAACTGGCTCTCCCATATCAAGCACAAAGATCTCACCACCACGCGCTAAAGATCCAGCTTGTATAACTAATCTTGAAGCTTCAGGAATGGTCATAAAGTAACGCGTCATTTCAGGGTCCGTAACTGTCACAGGACCTCCCAGTTGAATTTGCTTTTTAAATAATGGGATGACACTACCGCGGCTACCTAGTACATTTCCAAACCTGACCGCAACAAACTTAGTAGAGCTCACTTTACTTTTAGCTTGAATAACCATTTCAGCAACCCGTTTAGTAGCTCCCATAACATTCGTTGGATTCACAGCCTTATCAGATGATACCAATACAAATGTTCCAACACTTACATGGTCGGCAGCATCTGAAACATTCTTTGTTCCAAATACGTTATTTTTAATCGCTTCCCTAGGGTTGAACTCCATTAACGGAACGTGCTTATGCGCAGCTGCATGGTACACGACATCAGGTTGATAGTTTTCAAACACGTCATAAATGCGATCACGATCTTGTATATCTGCGATAACTGGAATGATTTCAAATTGTGTTCCGTGCTTTTGACGTAGTTCCATATCTATTTGATAGATACTGTTCTCCCCATGCCCTAATAAAATAACCTTAGCTGGGTCAAATTTGGAGACCTGTCTACAAATCTCAGATCCTATTGAACCACCAGCACCTGTAACTAACACCGTCTGGTTTGTAATAGATTCAGAGATTGATTCAATATCTAATTCTATTGGTTCACGTCCTAATAAGTCTTCCACCTGCACATCTCTAAATTGATTAACGGATACTTTACCAGAAATAATATCTTCAATTTTTGGTAGTATCTGAGTTTTAACCTTCGTATTAACACATTTTTCAAAGATGTCATTAAGGCCTTTTTTATCCAGTGATGGAATCGCAATAATCACATGTTCAATTCGAAAATTGTCTATCACTTTTTCAATCTCATCTGACGTGCCTACCACTCTTACGCCATACACCTGTAATTTAGCTTTATTTGGATCATCATCTATAAAGGCTACTGGTTTTAGTTCCGTATCTTTGTTATTTATTAACTGACGTGCGACCATACTTCCCGCATCACCTGCACCAATAATTAACGTTCTTCTTAAATCCCTTTTCACATTAAAATATTGGTCACGGAATACACGCCAAGAGAATCTAGAACCACCAATTAATAGAATATGTAACATCCAAGTAACGACTAAAGCTCTAAGTAGTATCCCTTCAAACACGAAGTATTGAATGAATCCTGTCACTAAGATCGATAACGTGACAGCATTAAAGATTCCTTTAAGCTCTCCAATACTAGCGTATTCCCAAGCTTTTTGATAAAGCCCATAAAACATGGCAAAAATGTGATGGCAAATAAGTAGTGTGAATGATGAAAGGATTAGGGCTTCTTGCCTTATGAAGAATGTGTCATATAACAAATAAGAACTTAAGAATATTGCCGTTATAACGATAAAAGAGTCCACGAATAATAGTGCTAAAAGCCTATACCTATAAGTCATGGTTTTGCTCACCTCCATATTTTATGTCCAAATTTTATTATGTATTTTAAAGTCGTGTTTTGTCGTCTACTACAGAATTATATCAAAATTATTACAAAAATGTTAGGTGTAAATGACAATTTTCAATAAACTTATACATTTATGCGAGTAGGTATTATGAACCACTATATGCAAAAAAGAGGCCAGCACATGACTAAGCCTCTTCACCAAACACTGTTTTCACAACATTTTCTGCGGCTTTTCCATTTTCCCAGCTGCAGAACCTGTTATAAAATTCCTTATATTTTTCTTTATAATTTTCATTCAGTTCATCAATATTTTTTATAGCATTAATAAGTTCATCTGATGTCATCAGTAGAGGACTTGGTACTTCGGTTTCAATATCAAAATATAAACCGCGTATTTTCCCTTTATAATCATCTAAATCATACGTGTAAAAGAGAATGGGTCTATTCAGGTTTGCATAGTCAAAGAATACAGATGAATAATCCGTCACTAAGATATCTGAGATCAAATATAATTCTGCGATATCGTCGTAAGTTGATAAATCATAGGCAAAGTCTTCGTATCCTGTGAGTTCAAGCTGACTTGCGACTAGATAATGGAGTCTTAAGACTAATACATATTCATCTGATAGCTCTTCCCTCATTCGGTCTAAATCTAAAGGCAGTTCAAAGGAGTATTTACCTTTCTCAATGAACTGGTTATCTCTCCAAGTTGGAGCGTACAAAATAACCTTCTTGTCGACTGGGATTCCTGCCTTTTTCTTAATTCGATCAATATCACCCTGATTAGCTTGATGCAATATATCATTTCTAGGATAACCGTACTCCAACATTTTGTTATCAAAATTAAAGGCTCTTCTAAAGATGTCCGATGAGTATTGGTTTGGGCTAATTAAGTAATCCCACCGGCTACTTTCAAAAGTGAAATTCTTCTTATACCTACCTGTATCTGTACCAGGCATTTGTACGGCCTCAATATCGACACCTAAGCGTTTTAGAGGTGTTCCATGCCATGTTTGAAGATAAACCGTTTCATCACGCTTCTTCACATGTTTAGGTAACCTTGTATTAAACACCCAATACTTAGCTCTTGCCATATAATAATAATAGCCTAATGAATACCGTTTAACTTGTTTAGGGTTACCTGGAATATCTAGTTGTTTGCCGTTGTTAATCCAAATAAATTTATAATTAGGTCTGTTTTCAAGCATATATTCATAAATTGATTTCGGATTACATGAATACCCTTTACCCATAAAGCTTTCAAAAACGACATGATCTCTTTTAACCGATTGCTTTAAGAATACTCGGTTGTAAATGAGTTTTCTTAAGTTGGTACGGCTCGTAGCCCCTCTTTTCACATCGCTTAGAATGTGGTGCAACCTGATTAAGTTCTTAAACTTCTCTGCGTCACCTTTTTGAATAGCTCTAATTTCTCGTTTAACAAATGGATTTTGTTTTCGATAAACTTTGGAAGATAATTTATTAAAGACCTGATTTAATAAATCGAATACCTCTTCATACTCTTCTGGGTCACGCATAAACAATAAGAACGTCTTACGATAGAAGTTCATTAAATCAGTATCTATAATATATTTTACGTTTGGAGTTTCACTATATTCAGGCTCAACCGATAAATACATGTTCAAATAATCTATGCTTCGTTGATAATAATCTGCTTCTTCAAGAATGTTTGGATTATTAATTAAATCAACACGTTTTCTCCTAAAGTAACGGCTGTCCCTCGTGTATTGTGTGTAAGGCTCATTAGCAAAAAACGCATAGACAAATGAATAATCCGAGTAAGTCGTCACATTCTCTAAGAACTTAATATTGTGATCAATAACTGCCTTTCTAGAGAAAAGCCCTTTTTGAACCGTACGGCTTGTATACACTTTAGATGTTTTACGCACTTTTATTTCTGGTACTTCATTCTCTTCAAATTCTTCCATTTGATCTAAAGATTTTATGGTTGAAACACTGCCAGACATAATACGATCATCGCCAATGTGATCGACTAAATGCTTAATGGCATTCTCGTGAATCACATCATCACTATCCACAAAGTAAAGATAATCACCTGTGGCTACTTCTATACCTTTATTTCTGGCAGAACCTACGCCTTTTCTTTCAGTTAGATCGTATTTCTTTATACGATTGTCTGCTTTCATTAATTCATCGATTACTAACCCGCTATTATCTGTTGACGCATCGTTAACGACAATAATCTCGAGATCTTTATACGTTTGGTTTATGACTGATTCTAAACAGTCCTCCAAATATTCTACTGTGTTATAAACCGGAATAATTACTGATACTTTCATCGTGTGTCACCCTTATTTGTACTGAAATAACCGCTTGATGCTGTTGACTAATGGTTGCTTACCGTTCGACACAACCCCCGTTAACTCCGCTAAAATATGAAGAACGAACAGAACTGCCACCATAATGAATAATGAAAGTAAAGTCGTTGCGTTCGTAAAGACGATGGCTGTAATACCAAAGAAAGCACTAAACAAATAAATCAATAGGACCGTCTTACGATGTCCTAATCCCATCTCTAATAGGACGTAATGAATGTGCTTTCGGTCCGCTGTCATGATGTGTTGTCTGTTCATCGCTCTTCGAATAATAGCAAAAACCGTATCAAAAATTGGAATCGTCAAGATCACGATTGGCACTATAAATGTAAATACTGTTACATTTTTAAATAGCCCCATCATCGAGATGACGGCCAATGAATAACCAATAAATAGTGATCCAGTATCTCCTAAGAATATTTTTGCAGGGTAAAAATTATACAATAAGAACCCTGATAATGCCGCAATGAAAATAGCACTTAAATAAATGACTAATGTTACGGTATCTCCCATTGCCATGACAAAGATACTCATAAAGGCAATGCCTGCAACACCTGTAGCTAAACCATCTAGCCCGTCAATTAGATTCATGGCATTAGTAATACCTACAATCCACAAGATGGTTAGAACATAACCAAACCATCCTATATCAACACTTCCCATTAACGGGATTGTCACTTTCTCGATCATTAATCCTGATGATAAGACAATAACTGCTGCTGTTACTTGAACAACTAACTTAGTTAAAGGTTTTAAATTATAAATATCATCTGCAATACCAGAAAAAATAATTAATGCCGCGCCGATAAGAATAGCCGTTAAGCCATAGTGCGCAGGCTGATAATATAATAACCCACCGATAATAGGTATGATAATAGCTAAACCGCCAAGTAATGGAACTTCTCCATTATGCTTCTTACGATCGTTAGGTCGATCGACCAACCCAAACTTCTTAGCAATATATATAACTAAAGGTGTAATGGCTATTGTTAATATAAATGTTATTACAAAACCAATTAATACATGCGTGTAAAACATGGTTGTCACCTACTAACTTTAAAATAACTAACGAATATTGTATCACACTATGCATTGAATTTCTTTACAATTTTTTTACATTCCATTTGCTTAGTGTTTAAATCACTGTAAATTAGACGTATCTGATCATAAAAATGTTGCAACGAAAAATGACTTTTGGCATATTCATATAGTTTTTCTGTTTGATCTTCGTGATTATGCGTAGCAACTTGGTACATAGTTTGAGCAATTTCTTTTGGACTATCTTCATTGACGACCGTTCCGTATTCGTCATTTGGGATAAGTTTTTTAACATCACCAACATTTGTTGTCACGATTGGAACTTTTGCTCTTGCCGCTTCTAATAATACTAACGGGAAACTTTCGCTCTTTGACGTTAATAAGAATAAATCCGCTATTTCTAAGTATTGTACAGCTTCTTCCTGATATCCGATTATGTGGACATGATTATCTAAATCGTTCTTTGAAAGCGCTTTTATAACATTATCCTTTTCAACGCCGTCGCCAATAAGAAGCAAATGTCCATTAGGTTTAACCTCTAAGAATTGCTGAAATGCTTCAATAGCTAACCAATGTCTTTTTACTGATTCTAACCTTGCAATCATGATAATGATATAGTCCTCATCATTAAAACCCAATGAGAACCTGTTTAATCCATCCACTTTCTCACTAAAGTCGATTCCATTCCAGATTGTTGAAATGGCGTTTGGATGAACATTGAAGGCATTTTGCATAATCTCCGAGAATGACCTTGAAACCACGATAAAGTGATCCACATTTTTAAAGGACCATTTATACAAGTGATAGCATATTAGACCCTTAAGACCTCTACCAGAAAAATCATCTTGAGGATTACTGTGAATGGTCGTGATCACTGGCTGTCTAATGAACCTTTTACTTAACGCCATTAAAAATGTCGCTCTAGGTCCATGGGTGTGAACAAATTGAACATCTTCTTCTCTTAAGAATTTGATTAATTCCCATAAAACCGTTAAATCTTTCTGATTATGTTGTTCAAAAAGCACGACTGGAATTCCTAGCTCTTTCGCTCTTTCAAGCATTTCACCACGTTCGAATAACCCTAAGATTACCTCATTTTCGTTAAACTTAGATAGTAGAGAAAGTATGTGGTGCATGCCTCCGCCAGTTTCATTACCTGTATTTAAATGCAGTACACGCAAATAGGGTCTTCCTTTACGGTATTATTTTCCCCTAAGTACATGTATTAAGAATTTAGGCAATTGAACCATCCTTTTGATTCGTGTCGGATTGGTCACTAAGCGATACAACCACTCTAGGTTTAATTTAAGCCAAACCTTTGGTGCTCGTTTCGCTTCGCCTGCCCAAATATCAAAGCTTCCTCCAACTCCCATAACGATTCCTTTGTCTAGTTTCTCCTTATGTGTATAAATCCATTCTTCCTGCTTCGGATATCCTAAAGCTACAAATACAAAGTCCGGCTTCGCCTCTTGAATTTGATTAATGATTTTTGAGTCATTGATATCTATATACCCATGATGATACCCAGCTAAAACTAAATTCGGGTATTTATTTTTAATTTTTGTTGCTGCTTTTTCAACCACGTGCTCTTTTGCCCCTAATAAATAAACAGATTTTTGTTCTTGATTGGCATACTTTAAGTAGTCTTCCATTAGCTCAATCCCTGGAATTCTTTCTGGCAAGGGTTTTTTTAGTATTTTTGAGGCTATAATAATACCAATCCCATCAGCTATAACATAATCAGCGCTTTTTAATATTTGATTATAATGCTGACTTTCTTGCGCATGCATCACAATTTCTGGATTAGCTGTTACTAAAAATATAGGTTTTTGACCATAATGATTAATTGTCTGGTTTATTAATTGTTTTCTCGTTGTATGTATAAATTCGACATCTAATATATTGATGTGAGTTGTTCTGATCATATTTATATTCCTTTCATATTTGGAGTGTCATATACTAATGAATTTGAAATTGTTGTTATTCTATATCCTGTTTTTAATGGTAACCCTAATTTTACCATACGATGCCTTAGCATACTTGCTCATCTTATTAATGGTGTTATTCAGCATCAAGTATTTAAAGACTAATATGATGTTTTTATTTGTTTATTACCCTTTACGTCCAATTATGTCAGAAATCAATCAAGGGCTCACCTTTTTAGGGGATGCTGTATTAATATCTGCACTGGTCATCACCTTGTTTTATAAAAAGAGTGACATTTACTCGCTTTCAAGAAAACAGTCTTATTTTATATATTATTTACTGTTTTTGATGATCGGAAGTATATCGGCACTAATCATTTCAAATGTATCTATTATTTCTTTAGCTGTGGAATTAAGGGCCTTGGGCTTAATGCTTATATTTGTATTCATATTCTCAAATAACTATTGGGTGAAGCGTGATTATATCCTTCTACTTAATACTACGTTCGTGACTGCACTGGTGATCAGTGTTCATGGAATACTGGAAAAGCTTCTCGGGAAAAGTGTTATGTTACCTCAATCCTGGGCAGCATGGGATTTATCTAAGGAAAATGCAGAAAGAGTTTATGGAACACTCGGAAATCCAAATGTTTTAGCTATGTACTTATTATTTGTATTTGTTTTAACCTTCTTACCGTTCGTTAAGGAGTCCAGACTTAAATTTATGGTTCCAATTGTACAAATAGCGACACTAAGCACAGTGTTGTTAACCGCTTCAAGAGGTTCATTATTAGCCTTTTTTATTGCTGGATTCATTTACTTAATCATCACTAAGAAATGGACGTATTTTCTTAAAGTGGCACTCTTGACTGTATTAAGCTTTATCTTAATATACTATCCCGCTCAATCTTTAGCTGACGCGTTTGATCAGAAAGATGATCGTGATAAAACTGAGCAACGTGAGAAGAAATCAAAAAAGGATTCATTAGATTTATTTGAACGTCTACAAGTGATGTTCTCTGATCGGACCATCAAAGCTAGCACCAATTGGGGGAGAATTTACATATTAATTAAAGGCAAAGAGATATTCTTGGATCATCCCATCATAGGGACTGGATTTGCAACATTTGGTGACTCAGCTACGCAGTCCTTTTCATCACCTATCTATGAGACATATAACATCAAAGGGGATATTTATACCGACAATCAATACATACATATCCTCGTCTCTACAGGTTTAGTCGGATTGATTCTTCTAATGATTTTTTTAATAAGATTACTTAGAATGATTTGGACTCAATACTTATTTGAAGATAAGTGGTTCTTTATATTTTTAACGATTACTTTTCTAATTTCATGTTTGTATTACAATACACTTGAAAGCAAAACATTTATGATGCTATATTTTACCCTTTTAGGAATTCTCTTTAATCGATCGCGAGGAGTGGACCATGCTTAAGCGCCAAACGTTCTTTCGTGCGTTTAGTATTATTGCCATTTTAACTATAGGAAGTAAATTGCTTGGTTTTGTAAGAGAAGCCATCATAGCATCATACTTCGGAACAAGTATAGCATCGGATATGTTTTATGTAGCTTTAATCATTCCAACGATTGCTTTCACTGTTATTGGAACCGCTATACAAGGTTACCTCCTACCAGTCTATATGGAAGTGAAAGAAAATCAAAAAGATCATAAAGTTTTTACTCAATACAGTCACCTAATCTTATTGTTTTCATTCATGTTGATGCTGTTATTAATGGTTTTCGCTAAACCTATCGTGATGCTGATGGCACCTGGTTTTTCAGATGAACAATTTGACATCACGAGCTTATTAGTATTCGTTATGCTTCCCATTCTACTCATCATGACCATTAATTCATTAACACAAGTCGTCTTTCATACAAACGAACATTTCACGCCACCTGCACTAGGTGCCGTACTAAATAATTTTATTACGATTATATTCATCCTAATCCTGTACCCTTTTATTGAGTTGTATAGCTTAGCTACGGCTGTACTACTAGGTAGTATGGCGCAACTAGGTTATCAATATCATCTATCGTCTGAGCGCTTTCTGTTTAAAGGGTTTCAATTAAAAGAATCGTTAACCTATTTAAAATCATTAAAACCAATCTTACCTATTATCATTGCGGCTATTGCCCTTCAACTTAATTTAGTAGTAGACCGAATCGTTGCTTCTTTTCTAGAGCCTGGTGGTATTGCAGCTTTAAATTATAGTTACAGACTACTTTGGATTCCATTAAGTATTTTATTAATACCTATCTCAACGATTTATTATCCGAAATTAAGTAGGCTCATCAAAATGAATGAATTAGAAGAATACGGGTCTTATTTGTACAGTGGGTTTAAAGTGATTGTGCTGCTGTCTATTCCTCTTCTTATAGTGATGTGCTTTGAATCGAATAACCTTGTAAACTTAGTTTACGAACGAGGGGCTTTTGGGCAAGATGCTACTAACAGGACAGCTGGAGCTTTTTATTTTTACTCGTTAGGGTTGGTCTTTTTCGGCACACGAGAATACTTTGTCCAACATTTCTATGCCAATAAAGCTTATAAACAGGTCATGCTAGGAAGTATCATTGGTGTGTTTTTTAATATACTGCTAAGCATTTTATTAGCTTACTACTTTGGGATTAATGGTGTTGCGCTTGCTACATCAAGCTCTATGCTTATTCAATCAGTCTTTTTTTACATTTATATTCGTAGAAGTTATTGCACGTTTGACCTATCGTTATTAGTAAGAGCGAGTATCACTTTAAGCATCATTGCTTTTATGCTTTGGTTCTTTATGCCTTATTATTCTAACGGTTATACGTTTTTATCAATCACCATAACGAGTTTGATTACCTTCATCACATTTTATATCGTTCATAGAAAAGAGATTACATTGATGGTTAGATATCTGAAAGGAACATAATAATGCAAATTCTATTAAGTACAATCTTTAAATACCCCCACGAAGGTGGCTTATCAACGCATATTAGCACGTTAAAAGCTGGACTCGAAGAGCTAGGACATGAAGTAGATGTCGTATCTGGTTCGGACTTTAGAGGGATATTAGACTTTTTAACCATTAAAGCTCCGAGTCGACTCCTTAATCAATTGTCACTAGGCAAGGGGCAATGGTTTGGTGATCGAAGAAGATCATCTCTGTTATTTAAAAAGCTAAAGTTAGTGCATGAAAATTATGATGTAATCAATACTCAAGATATTTTTGCTACATTAGCTTCTAGACAATTAAAAACCAAAACCGTTCAGACGATTCATGGGTATTATACCTTTGAGGCGATAAGCCGAGGTGCTGTAGATGATGGGTCATCATATGCACATAAATTCAAACGTTCTGAGCGATATGCATACAAGACTGCTGATGAATTAGTGTGTGTAGATCAACGATTAAAACAATATGTGAAACATGAATCAGGAAGAGAAGCATTCACCATTCCCAATTTTATAAACACTCATTTATTTAATGTCTCTAACGATCAAGTTAATTCTATTGCAAATAAACATGACATTCCTATTCATAAGAACCTATTACTTGTACCTAGAAGACTGACTGAAAAAAATGGTGTCATATACCCCATTAAAGCTTTAAAACACGTCATTCAAACAAATCCTAATGTGTGTTTAATATATGCAGGCAGTGGTGAGATGACGGAGGAGCTAAAAAGCTTAGTAAAAGAAGAGAATCTAGGAAATTATGTGAAGTTCTTAGGCTCTGTCCCCCATGAAGATATGATCGCATTGTACAAACTAAGTCAAATTATACTCATCCCAAGCATTCATACTAAAGGTGTTGAGGAAGCAACATCAATCGCTGCTTTAGAAGGCATGGCGGCTGGTAAACCAGTTGTCGCCAGTTCTATTGGTGGTCTTAAAGAATTAATTCAACACGAATATAATGGCATATTATTTGAAGAAAAAAAAATAGATGATTTAACTAACCATATCATAGGTTTATTAAATAATAGAGAACAAGCAAATAAATTAGGCGAACAAGCAAAAGAATATGTTAGTCAAAACCATTCACATATCCAGGCTGCTAAAAAATTTGTTGAAATGTACACTTAATAAAATTATTATTGCGATTAATCTAAATATCCTTTAAAATTCTTATAGTGGCAAAGACTACATAAAGAAGGTGCTTAATTTGAGAAAAACAATCTATCTACACGTTGGATATCATAAAACGGCTACAACCTTTTTACAAAATAGCATTTTTCCTAACCTAAAAAAAGTACGACACATTAAAAATAAAAAGATTAAAAAAGAACTTTATAATCTTCGTGTTAGAAAACTATCTGATGAAGATATAAATGAAATTAGAGCGAAGTTTGATAGGTTAGGCAAGGAAGGTAAACCTACTTTAATTTCTTACGAGGGATTATCAGGTAGCCCATTTAAGCAAAAAAAGCCTAAAAAGCATTCTAGCATTCTAAAAGATCTTAGACGTGTTTTTCCGGAAGATCAATATGATGTCAAATTAATTATTGGTATTCGCGAACAAGTTCAAATGATGTCATCGCTATACATCCAGTATCTACACATGGGTGGATATCAAAAAGTTGAAGATTATATGGAAAAGCTTGAAAGACATGAAGTCTTGGATCAATATAAATATAATGAGTATTTAAATTTAGTAGAAGAAATATTCGGACAGGACTATTACCTATTTATCTATGAAAATCTTAAAAAAGATGAGAAAAACTACTTATTAGCGTTACTTAATTATATTGGGGTTAATAAAATTCCTAACTATAAGACTGATCCGGTAAACAAGAGCTATGGTGTGTTACAAGCTAAGATTGCCCGTAGGTTAAATAAATATTTTAAAACAAAACAAAACCCTAATGGTAAGTTCAAGGTTAAAAAATCTAAACGTTTCGGTAAGTTATGGCCTAGAACATTCTTACAAAACAAGATTAGTTATGCGATCCATTATAAGAGATACACTCTACCTGAAGATATTCAAGAGAGTTTACGTGAACGTTATAAAGAGGATAATATTAAATTGAGTAAAAGAGACAACGTTAATTTACCTTCCCAATATCTATATTAAAAAAGAGCTGAGTTCTTAACCTAAAAGAAGACGAATATTAGGAGTCAATTTACTTCCTAAAATTCGTCTTCTTTTTTAGCTACGTCAAAAAGCTTCGCTTTCCGCAGGCACGGCTTCAACTTCCCCAAACTCACATTCGTTCGTTTGGCGTGATTTTCAGCTCGTGCTGTTCCTGCAGGAGCATTCCTATCGAATCAGGTTTTCACCTCTTGAATTAAAAAGGGCCCTCCGTTATGATGCTG